>CALAYL010000091.1 GCA_937894725.1 uncultured Bacteroidota bacterium | reverse complement strand
TAATAAGCTATCTGTACGTGATTGGCGTATATCAACAATGAAAAGCCCACAGCCGACATTGCAGCTCCCAACCAATATTTTCGCTGCCAGAGCAGCAATGCACCTGCAAACACAAAAGGAACAAGCGAAATAGCGTGCATCTTAGAATTATGACCAGCCTCGAGAATGATTAAATTGTATGATGAAAGGGCATATGCAATACCTCCAAATATTGCCAACCAGTTATTTACCCCCAATACCAAAAGCAAAATATAAAAACTCAAACAGGCTATAAATATGTATGCCGAATATTCGGGAAAGCCTGCGGAAATCACCTTATTGACATATTGATTGAGATTGCCATTATAAAGTGTAGAAATCTGAAATGCAGGCATACCGCCAAACATAGAATTAGTCCAAAGAGCTTCTTCATGCTGTTGATCGCGAAATTGTGTGACCTCGTGGGACATACCTTCATATTGCATAATATCACCTTGGTAAATCACTTTTGTATCTGTAATCATAGGAGAGAAAAACAAAAAAGTGATAAACGCAAAAGCAGCTATGGCTACCATATAAGGAATCAACTTAGAAAATTTACTTTGCGAAGTAGTAGGTGCTTTCACTTCTGTTTTTTGCTTAGCCATATTAAGGTTGTTTTGGAGTAAAACTATAAAAATCGGGCTGATTTGGAACTATCCTCCTTTATCAAAATACAAGAATTCAAAAGTGATTTTGAAAAACTAATGGATTTCATTAGCTTTCTGTTCTAAAATCAACATCCAATATGGAAGCTACAGCAGTACCTACACAATCGTTGGCAAAGCCAATACCCATGAGTCCAAATGTAAATTTAAGCGAAATACAACGCATCTACGATTTGCAACAGAAAAATAAAATGAATCTCAAAACATCGTCTGCTAAAGAACGAAAAATGAGACTCAACCGCATGAAGGATGTGTGTTTCCAATATCGTGAAAAAATTCAAAAAGCGGTAAATCATGACTTGCGAAAAGCAGCTATCGAAACAGATTACACTGAACTTTACAGCACAGTTGCAGAGATTCGAAATGCTATTTCGAATTTAGATAAATGGATGGCTCCAGTAGAAGTAGATACGCCAATGTTGTATGTAGGATCTTCTTCAAAAATAGTATATGAAGCTAAAGGCGTGTGTTTGATAATGACCCCTTGGAATTATCCTTTCCAAATGCCCATGCAACACCTTGTAGCCTGTATAGCAGCAGGCAATACAGCGATAATCAAACCTTCAGAATTTACACCAAACACTTCAGCCTTAGTCAAAGAAATGATTGGCAAAATCTTTCCAGAAAATGAAGTAGCGGTAATTGAAGGCGATCATGTTATTTCAACAGAATTATTGAAATTAAAATTTGACCATATTCACTTTACTGGCTCGCCAGCAGTGGGCAAAGTAGTGATGCGCGCTGCTGCCGAATATCTCACCCCCGTAACACTAGAGCTAGGAGGAAAATCACCTGCAATTATTGACGAAAGTGCAAATCTTGATGCTACGGTCAGAAAAATGACTTGGGGCAAATTTCTCAATTTAGGACAAACCTGCATAGCACCAGATTATGTATTGATACACGAATCAGTGAAAGATAAATTTGTAGAAAAATTTAAAGCTAATTTAGAAAGGTCGTTTGGAGCAGACCCGAAGCGTAGCATGGATATGGCACGTATCATCAACAACAAGCATTTTAATCGAATCAAAACCCTGTTAGAAAGTGCAGTAGCAGATGGAGCACAAATAGCCGTGGGAGGACAAATGGATGAAAGCGAAAACTATATTGCGCCTACGCTTTTGGAAAATGTATCGCTTGATAGCAAAATAATGAACGAAGAAATTTTTGGGCCTATTTTACCTATTATCACCTTCAAAAACTTAGACGAAGCTTTGCGTATTGTCAATGAAAAAGAAAAACCTTTAGCGCTATATGTGTTTAGTGGCAAATCAAAAGTGGCAGACTATGTAGTAGATCATACTTCAGCTGGAGGTACTTGTATCAATGACAATATAGTACACATATCTCAACCAAACTTACCTTTTGGAGGGGTAAACAACTCAGGTATTGGCAAATCATTAGGACACTTTGGTTTTAAAGAATTTTCGAATGAAAGAGCTGTGCTGAAAGCCTTGCATAGTGGCAGTATCGCTACTCCACTCTGGTTTCCATATGGTAAGCTCGCTAATACTATTACTAATTTGATGCTGAAATATTTTTAATTTCATGCCCTTAAATAACCACATGAGAAATAACCTTTTACTTGGCTGTTTAGCAGCTATATTGATTATTGCTGTAGCAGCATGCAAAAAAACATCCGAAGACCCAATATTAGAGCCAATCACTATCGTATCGCCCGATTCTACGATTGTGTATGTAAGCAAAGGAAAAACGCAAAAAATTGAACTAAAGTTTACAACCGATAGACCCATCAACTATGCGCAAGCTTTGTATGAAATCGATACAACAGGAAATGTGAATTATAGCTATACCTATCCAGACACCTTGTTTTTTGAACGATTGGATAGTGCTGGGGTGACCCCTAATAATAAGTTTGACTATGTGGGTGGATATACTGTGCCAGATAGCCTTGACAATGGCGATAAAGTGAGATTTAAAACCACATTCAAGGCAGACAAACTCATCTACAACAAAGAGTTTTTGATTCGTGTCAAAAACTAAAATTCTATGAAAAGAGGGATAATAATTGTAGCCGCTATCTTGCTCTTACTTTTTGCTGTATATAAAGTAGCATTTGAATGGGGCAAAGACGCAGGAAAAAGTACATTTATTCAACATTACGAGATAGTGAAGGACATAGCGGAACTAGGTGCACTCGAAGTAGATGGTGTAGCCAAATATAAAACTACAAACAAAGAAGATGCTGCCACCTGGACTGCATTATTCAATAACTTTGCATTTGAAAAAACAGTAGCGCTAGATATTCCTTATATAGCTAAGTTTGGAATAGACCTAAACATAGACACTTTCACCATCACAAATAGCGAAAAAGCTATCACCGTAAGGCTTCCAGAGCCTACTTTATTGAGTTTAGAAATGAAATTAGATAAAGTATCCAACATGCAAAAAAGTGGACTACTGGTAGTCGAAGACAGCGAGTTGTACCTAAAAGCACAAAAGGAACTTTATCAAAAAACACGTATAGAACTCGAACAAAGTACCGACAAAAAAGAACGAGCTAAAGCTAGTTTACGAAAGATTTTTACAAAATATTTTGCGCCAGCAGACAAGGAGGTTATTGTAGTATTCGGAAATGAAACGAGTCTAAAATCTATTGTTGATTAAATCTATATTTCAGTATATAGATTGTATATTTGCTCCATAGTTTTCCGTTTAAATTTACCCCATGGACTTACATGACCATCGAAAAACATATACCAAATTTGAGTTGCTCGAATCGGAGATAAATCCTGACCCGATAGCGCAATTTAAACTTTGGTATCAAGAGGCTAAGGAAAGCACTATTGTGGAAGCCAATGCAATGACACTAGCAACCGCTACACCTGATGGCAAACCCTCTGCCCGCGTAGTTTTGCTTAAAGAGGTAAAGCCTGATGGATTTGTCTTTTATACCAATTATTTGAGCAGAAAAGGAAAAGAAATCAGCGACAATCCTCATGCGCAAATCTTATTTTTTTGGGATGTGCTTGAGCGACAAGTCCGCATCGAAGGTACACTCGAAAAATTGCCAAGATCCGAAAGTCAAATTTACTTTGATAGCCGACCACTAGAGAGCCGTGCAGGCGCAACAGTATCGCCACAAAGTCAACGAGTACCTGATAGAAGTTTTTTAGAAGAAAAACTAAATGCGCTCGATACCACCAGTTTGCAAATGCCCGACCATTGGGGGGGCTATATTTTGATACCTACCTATATAGAGTTTTGGCAGGGACGCCACTCTCGATTGCATGATCGTATATTTTATGAGCTTGTAAACGAGCATTGGACTATCGGACGACTAGCCCCTTAAATACGCGTTAATCTCTCAAAAGATTTTCAAGTGCATTCTTTCTAGACCCCTTTAGCAGTATCGTTTTATTTGAAAATGCCTGCGCATCAAACCACGATTTAAGTTTTTGCGTATTTTCAAAATACAAGACACTATCATCTGCCTGTAAAAAAGAAAAACCATTTCCAACAAAAATACGCATTTCAAGTTTCATATCACTTACCACTCCTACTATCTTTTGGTGCTCTTCCTTGCTATACTCGCCTAGCTCCATCATCTCTCCTATAATCACCATTTTTGATACTGCTTCTAGCGTATCAAAGTTTTGTAGTGCTACAGTAAGGCTACTAGGATTTGCGTTATAGGCATCCATCACAAATTTATTGTCCTTATAAACTGTCATTTGCGAGCGATTGTTGCTCGGGCTATAGCCCGCTAATGCTTCACAGATGGCACTTTCAGGTACATTGAAGTACACCCCTATACAAATAGCTGAAAGTGCATTTTCAATGTTATAATCGCCTACCAATTGTGTTTTTACTTCATTGTTATTCCATCTAAACGCCAAAAATACTTGGTTTGGTATCCGCTCTCCTACTACCAACGATGTTGCTTTTTGACCATAAAAAACAAGCTTGTCTTTATCTACAAATTCAGCTGATTTATCAAGTAGATTTTGTGCCATATCACTCACAAATAATTTCCCACCATGAGCGCCAATGTATTGATACAACTCCGTTTTGCCTTTCAATACCCCCTCAATACCGCCAAAACCCTCCAAATGTGCCTTCCCTATATTGGTAATAAGCCCATATCCAGGCAATACATACTCACAGTATCCAGCTATCTCTCGCTGATGATTTGCCCCCATTTCTATGACTGCAATCTCAGTATCCATAGGCATTTCAAGAAGTGTCAATGGAATGCCGATATGATTATTTAAATTACCTTTAGTGTAATGCACTTTATATTTTTTTTCTAATACCGTGGCCACAAGTTCTTTTGTCGTTGTTTTTCCATTGCTACCTGTGAGTGCTATCACAGGTATCGAAAACTGTTGTCTATGATACTTTGCTAAGGCCTGCAATGTCGCTAAGCTGTTTGCTACTAAGATAAACTGCTCCCCTTCACCTACATTTTCTTCAACTATAGCATAGGCTGCACCTGCGTCTATGGCTTGCTTTGCAAAGTTATTTCCATTAAAGTTATCGCCTTTGAGTGCTAAAAAGATTTGCCCCTTCTGTACTTTTCTATTATCTGTACAAATACCTTTAGATTCCTTAAACATTTGATAAAGCGTAGCTATGTCCATATTTCTATTTTGTGTAAAAATAAGAACGGCTGACAAAAAATGTCAGCCGTTCCTAAGTTTTTTTTGAGGAATATTATTTGCCTCTGTATTTTCTCTTTCCTTGTTCTTTGTAATGATTTCCTCCTTTAAATTCATTTCCCGCAGGAGAACCTAATCTGTCCATAGCACATCTGAAACCTAAATCATCAGAAGCGTAGGCTTGATCTAAATATCTTCTAGAACCTGGCGATATAAAGTATGCTCTGTCTTTCCAACCACCGCCTTTATACACACGACTTTCGTCATTGATAAGTGAGGATCCACCATATTTGTAATCTACTTCTGATTTCTCATCACCATCTATATAGTTACGAACTTCACCATCACGATAGTTTCTTCTATTCGCTGCTTCTTCTTTCTCTACCATGCGATATTGGATTTTTCCCAAAGAGTCTTTCTCAATTGGCATTCCATCGGCATCAGTGATTTTAGTTTTGAATTGGTTACCTCTAAATGATCTGAAATCGTTTGCATCAGTAGTTGTCATCGGACGATATACATCCAATACCCACTCATTCACGTTTCCTGCCATATTGTAAAGTCCATAATCATTCGGATAGAAAGATTTAACTGGCGCTGTTACATCTGCATTGTCATTCAATTTTCCAGCAGTACCCATGTTATCTCCTCTACCTCTCTTGAAGTTAGCTAAGAAATCTCCTTGCCAGTTACCAGCCTTAGGGTAACGCGCAGAAGTACCATTCCAAGGATAGATTCTTCTATCTGTGATACGCTCTTCACCTGCTGCTGGTTGATTTCCGATATAAGCAAGTGCGGCATACTCCCACTCTGCTTCTGTTGGAAGTCTGTATGAAGGCAATGTGATACCATCTTCCATTTGCGCCTTACGAGTGCCGTTTCCTGATGGGTTTAAGTCTTTTAGTGGTCTTTTTCCCATAGCTCCCTCATATTGACCTAACAAATACGCTTCAGTATTGAAGTTATCATTTCCAATTTGAGATGGATTCTCAGACAAAATTCCTTTGTCGATCAAAATACGCTCATTCACACGGTCAGATCTCCATGCAGCAAAATCGTTTGCTTGCAACCAATTTACGCCAACTACTGGGTAGTAGTTAAAAGATGGATGACGGAAATAATACTCTACGTATGGCTCATTGTAAGCTAACTCATCTCTCCACACAAGTGTATCAGGCAATGCCTTGCGCACTACTTCTGGAAAGTCTGTACCAAATACTCTAAACAACCAATAAACATACTCACGGTAGTGAACGTTTGCCACTTCCGTTTCGTCCATATAATATGAGCTCACGGTTACTCTACGAGGTACTGAATGAAAGTCATACATTACATCTGTTTCTGTATTTCCCATCACAAAAGTACCACCTTGTACGAGCACAAGTCCTGGACCAGTCGCTTGACCTGCGTAAGGTCTCACTTCAAATCCTCCGTTTTTTGTGTTGTTGTATTCCCATCCTGTTACTGACGATTTTTCTTTACCGCCACTACAAGATGCAATGCCAAACAGGGCTGGGAGGGTAGCCAACGCGAGCCATTTTGATAAATTCATGTTCATTTTTATTGTCTAGGTTTTAAAAGGTTTGCTAAGATATTAATTTTTTGAAATTAAATGTTAAAATTTTAAGATTTCGGGACATTCGATATATGCTTTATCACTATTTGGGTTGAGGGAGTTGTCATCTGAGCCCGACCAATTGAATATAAGGGACAACTCATGGCTGCCGCCAGTTCTACCTGCCAGCTTCGAAACGGTCACATCATAGCTATATCCAAATCGCACTTTTCCTTTTTTTATACCTAATACGGCAATAAACGCATCAGGGTTACGTAATGAGTATCTAAACCATGCCCCAAAATATACCAAACTAACGCCACTCATCAGACCAGCATTGATTTGCAAGTTTTTTCCTTGGTTCGTTAATAAAACGTTTGGCGACACAAAAATATTGTATTTGTATTCTCTAGCATGACGAATATTAAAGTTTGCGCCTCCATGTGCTACGATTCTAAAGGGTGTGCGAGCATCACTATTTCTGTAAAAAGATTCTTTGGGCATAATAGCATTGCGCATCGAAAAACCTGCATAAAACACATTGTTGAATACCAAAATACCAAATCCTGCATCTCCCCCATAAGTATTGAGCCGCTGTGGAGTAGGCTCTGTGGTTAGGTTTGGAATATCAAAGTTGTTATAAAAACCAGTATATGGATTGACCATATCTGAAAAAGTTAGGTCATTCCACTTGATGCGCCTATTTATAAAAGAGCCCTCTAAACCTAATCGAATACCTATTTTTTTAGACAGTTTGATTTGAAACGCATAGGAAAGAGTAAGTTTATTGGTAGCAAGTAGTCCATTGGCGATATAATCGCCAGTATAGCTCAGCCCTATACCTGAATGAGCCTTTGCAATATATCCATCAACACTAGCCATATAGGTGGTAAAACCGCCATTGAAGCCGTTTCCAAGCTCTGGCCATTGGTTTCTATAATTGACCGAAACCCTAGGCCCTACTGAGATACCAGCCATAGCTGGATTTACATAAAGGGGGGCTGTCCAATACTGTGATAACTCTATATCCTGAGAAAATGACACATTCGTGACAAAAATCAGTAGGAAAATAGCACAAAATCGATTTATTTTTGTTTGCTTAGTGAACATAATATTTTATAAATACCTTCGTTTAAGTGACGTATTAAGCATTTTTGCTCGATGCGAAACTAATCGGAATAACGAAAAAACACACAATATGTTGCGACCATTGCATACTTTTATTTTACTTTTTACCCTATTGGGCTATGTACCTTTTACTGTTTTGGGGCAAAACAAACAGGTAGTATTAGAGTGGAACGAAAAAGCAAGTAGTTTTGTTTCACCCGAGGGAAAAATCATTGCTACCCCCAGCTTTAAAAATGCTGTGCATAGTCAAATATTTGGTTATTTACCCTTTTATCAAAATGAAAGTAGTTGTGCCAAAGGCATGACTTGCCAAACTGAAATCGCCAATGAGCAATATATCGCAGTCGATGCCGATAGCAGTTTGCATCTTTTGCTAGATAAAGATTGTAAAACAACTACACAGCTAGTTACAGAACGAAAAGTAAACAAAGCAGTAATGCAAATCGTACCCCTCCGATTGCACGATGGAAAAGTAGAACGCTTGGTGTCTTTTGACATCGTGGTAAAAAATACTCCAGCACCTGCAGCTCACAGAGCCGCTAGAGCGTATAGTGCAAATTCTGTACTCCGAAAAGGAGAGTGGATGAAGGTAGCTATTACACAAACAGGCCTATATAAATTGGATTACAATTTTATAAAAACTAATCTTGGACAAGACCCTGCAAATGTTGCTTTCTTAAACATTGGCGTATTTGGTAATGGAGGAGGTATGGTGCCAGAGCTCAACAACCAAGCGCGTTTTGACGACCTTCAAGAAAATGCTGTGTTGCGTGTAGATAAAAATGGCAACAACAAAATGGATGCAGATGATTACATTTTGTTTTATGCAGAAGGTGCCGATGATTGGACCTTTAATCAAAGCACATCTCAATATATTTTCAACAAAAATATTTACTCCGATAAAAACTTTTATTTCATCACTACTACCGAGGCTACTGGCAAAACCTTAGGGCTTATTCCATCTTCTAGTTCACCGAATCAAAGTGCCAATTCTTTTTGGGACTATGCCGTACATGAGGTGGATGAATACAATCTTTTAGCATCAGGCAGAGAATGGTTTGGAGACAAATTGACCTCGACAAAACCTACTGCCTCCTTCACTTTTAATTTCCCCAACTTAATTACTTCAACACCTGTAAATTATCAATCTTCGGTGCTTGCAGACTCTCCTTACCCTTCTACCATTTCGCTTAAAGCTAACGGCAATTCAATATATACACATGTTATAAGAGGAATACCACAATCCACCTACAAAGAAGGCTACGTTCCTTCCCTAAATAGTGGCTCTTTTAATAGCAATACCGACCAACAAACTATTGCCTATTCGTTTTCTAATCCAGATCAAGGAAGCACATCGATAGGCTATATAGACTTCATTACTCTAAATGCAAAAAGAGCTCTTTCGATGGTAGGCGATGCTATGCTTTTTAGAAACCATGAAGTAGTAGGCACGGGCAATGTAACCACTTTTACGCTTAGCAATGCGAATAGCAATATAGCTGTTTGGGATGTAACCGATCCTACTACAGCTATGAAGCTAGATGCAACACTTTCGGGTAGTCAGCTTACATTCACTACACCTAGCTCTACACTTAGAGAATACATTGCCCTAAATACAGCTGCAAATTTTGCTGCTCCTACGTTTGTAAGCAAAGTGAGCAATCAAGACTTACATGCCCTAACCGCACAAGACTATATTATAGTTACCCACCGAGATTTGAAATCTGCGGCTGATAGATTGGCCGATTTTCATCGCACTCAAAATGGATTTAAAGTAGTGGTAGCGGACAAAGAGCTTATTTATAATGAGTTTGGAAGTGGCAAATCAGACAACTCTGCAATCCGTGATTTTGTAAAAATGTTTTACGACAGAGCTGGTGCAGACACATCCTTGTTGCCAAGGTATCTTTGTCTTTTTGGCGATGGCTCATATGACCCAAAAGATAGAATCAAAGATAATAACAATTTAGTGCCTACCTATCAAAGTTATCATTCGCAATATCCACTTGACGCCTACACCTCTGATGATTATTTTGGCTGCTTAGATCCTAACGAAGGAGGAGATATAAACTCCATTCAGAGAGGTGATATAGCCATAGGACGATTGCCTGTTGGTAATCTAACCGAAGCAAATGGTATGGTTGACAAAATCATCGCCTACAAATCGCCACAGTCGTTAGGTGAATGGCGCAATATGACAAGCTCAATAGGCGATGACGAGGATGGAAATTTGCATCAAGATCAAGCCAACCGCATAGGCGAATATGTACGCATCAACTATCCTGCTTATAACGTAGAAAAAATAATACTCGATGCTTTCAAACAACTAAAAACACCTGGTGGCGATCGCTACCCTGACGTGAATGCCGCTATATTGAATAGAGTCAATGATGGTGCGCTAGTAGTCAGCTATACAGGCCACGGAGGAGGAAGCAACTGGGCTCATGAGCGCATCTTCAATGTGAGCGATATTCAAAAACTAAAAAACAAATATCGACTCCCACTTTTTGTTACAGCTACCTGTGAGTTTGCTCGATTTGATGACCCTCAAACAAAAACTGCGGGTGAGTTTTTAATTACAAACAATGAAGGCGGAGCAATAGGCATGATTACTACCGTGAGAGCGGTATTTTCGGATGCTAATGATGCATTGCAAAATGCACTTTATAGTCAACTTTTTGTCAATATCAATGGCCATAAGCCGACACTAGGAGAATTGATGACTAATACAAAAAATGCCATCATGGCGGGTACTAACATTGAGAATACACGCAAGTTTGTATTGCTGGGCGATCCCGCACTCACGCTCAATTATCCAGAGTACAATATCAAAACTACGCATATCAACAATACACCCATAACAGTAAGTCAAGACACCTTGAAAGCATTGAGCCTAGTCACTATCAAAGGAGAGGTGCAAAATTGGGATGGTACGCTTCGCACAGATTTTGATGGCGTTTGCTATCCAAATGTATTTGATAAATTATCGACTTTCAAAACCCTTGGAAATGACCCTAATGTAGCTATCTCAGAATACAAAATCTACAAAAATTCTTTATTCAAAGGTGCTACTAGCGTTGTGGGTGGCAAGTTTGAATATTCATTCATCGTACCTATTGATATCAATTATCAAATCGGCAATGGTCGAATAAGTTATTATGCTCAAACCAACAACAACATTGATGCACACGGCTATCAAAACGACATTATCATTGGGGGTTCTGCGGATTCATTTGTAGTAGATAATCAAGGCCCTAAAGTCAAACTCTACATGAATAATGATGAGTTTTTAAGTGGTGGAATCACTGATGAAAACCCAAATTTATATGCGGTACTTGAAGATGAAAGCGGTATCAACGCTACAGGCAATGGTATAGGCCACGACATCACCGCCATTTTAGATGAAGAGAGTCAAAACCCTATCATTCTCAATTCATTTTATAGAACAGCCCTCAACAATTTCAAAAAAGGCTCTGTTACTTATCCTTTTTACAAATTATCCGAAGGTCGTCACACCCTACATATCAAAGCTTGGGATGTTCAAAACAATGCTGGTGAAGACCGCACTGAGTTTATAGTATCTACATCAGCAAAATTAGCCCTCTTGAATGTGCTTAATTATCCCAATCCAGTGTTTGACAAAACCTGTTTCTCGTTTGAACTCAATAGAGCTAATGAGCCAATCCATGTGAAACTCGACATCGTAAACCAAATGGGGAGCTTTGTAAAAAGAATCGAAGGAGATTATCAATCGGATGGATTTAGAGTAGCCTGCCTAGAATGGGATGGGGCAGATAATCTCGGACAACAAATCGCAAAAGGAGTCTATGTATATCGGATTACTATATCTGATCAAACAGGCCAATCTGCACACCAAAGCAATAAACTCGTTTTAATAAAATAATATATAAACCAAAGTGTCGTTAAATATGTGTCATAAAAAATTATATTTGCCTTTCAACACCTGCCAACGCATGACGCATATTTACATCTGAATCATTTAAATAACACAATCAAGCAACGCATGAAATTTCAACGCAGGAGATGTATGGCTATCTTAGCCACTACGTGTATCACTTTATCAAACAGTGTATTCGCTCAACAAAACAGCTTTGACCTTAGCAAAGTAAACACTATCACTACAGCTGTTCCGTTTTTAAGAATCAACAATGATACCCGCTCTGGGGGTATGGGAGAAGTAGGTATAGCCATAGAGCCAGACGCTGGTGGCGCTCAACTCAACGGTGCCAAAATGGCCTTTATTGACCATGATTTTGGCGTAAACTTATCATTCACCCCTTGGCTAAAATCGTTGGTAGATGACATTTATCTCGCTAACCTGAGCGGCTATTATCGAATCAAAAATGTGCAAACGGTACACGCTACATTTCGCTATTTTTCTTTGGGAAATATCCAGTTTAAAGATGACAACAATCAAGATATTGGTCAAAGCCGTCCGCAAGAATTGGCGGTTGACTTGGGCTATTCGAGAAAACTCGGCAAAATTTTCTCCCTTGGTCTTACCCTTCGATTTATATATTCGGCTTTGGCACCTGGTGCCCCAGCAGTAGGTAATGGAAGTGGCGTTATTAAACCCGGTATCGCTGGTGCTGCAGATATATCTTGGATGGTAAACAAAACCTTTGATGATAAGAAAAACAGCAAAATGAAGCATCAGCTCATGGCTGGTATGAATATCTCTAACCTTGGCAGCAAAATCACTTACACCAACAACGTAACTAAGGATTATATCCCCGCCAATCTGGGGCTAGGGCTAGGGTACTCCCTTCATCTGGATGAAAAGCATACTGTAAGTGCATACGTAGATGTAAATCGTCTATTAGTACCTACTCCTGTAAAATCGTCTGAATTGTATGAAATCAATCCCATAACTAATCAAAAGGAAATCAAAAAACAATATGACACAAACAACAATGGTGTAGCCGACTATCGTGAGCAATCGACCATGTCTGGTGTTTTCAAATCATTTGGTGGTGCACCAATAGCTGAAAAAATGAACGAAAACCAAGTAGGTGTGGGCGTTGAATATTTCTACAAAAAAATGTTTGGCGTGAGAGGAGGATATTTCTACGAACATCCTACCAAAGGAAATCGCCAGTTTGCATCAGTAGGTGCTACTGTAAAGTATAGTATCGTAGCCTTACATCTTTCGTATTTGATACCAGTGACTTCTCAAAGAAATCCCTTGGATAACACTTTCCGATTTACACTCAACTTTGAATTTAATAAAGGCGGTAAGAAAAAAGATGCACAATCTACCCCTACTGAGCCTATTCAAAAAGAGCTAAAACCTCGTCAGATGCAAATACAAGAGAACAACGCAAACTAAATAAAGTATTCATTTTCGCTCAAAAAAGGCAGGTCAATTGACTTGCCTTTTTTTGTTATCAAAAATTCTTCGTCAGCGGGAGGGCATTATTTTTATATTCGTGACGCAAAAACAAAACGTATATGAGCCAACATTTGAGCGAACAAGAAATCATCCGTAGAGAAAAAATCACGGCCCTTAACCAACTAGGTATAGACCCATATCCAGCACCTCTATATCCAGTGAGTCATCTCTCAGCAGCTATTTTAACCGCTTTCGATGCAGAAAAAAACCCCATGCCTGAGGTATGTGTGGCAGGTAGAATATTATCGATTAGATTGATGGGTAAAGCGGCATTTGCTCAACTACAAGACGCTTCGGGCAAAATTCAAATCTATGTAGGTCGTGATGCTATCTGCCCTACAGACGATAAAACAATGTTTGATGAAGTATTTAAAAAACTACTCGACATAGGCGATCTATTAGGAGTCAAAGGACACGTATTTACTACAAAAACGGGAGAAACATCAATTCACGTATCCTCATTCACATTACTCTCTAAAGCATTGCGTCCTTTACCCATTGTAAAAGAAAAAGAAGGTGAAGTATATGATGCATTTTCTGATCCAGAGCAGCGCTATCGTCAGCGATATGTGGATTTGATCGTAAATCCACAGGTGAAAGAGACTTTCCTCAAACGGACTCAACTTATCCAAACAATTCGTGATTTTCTAAACAATCATGGTGCTCTAGAAGTAGATACCCCTGTACTTCAAAATATACCAGGAGGTGCTGCTGCAAAACCATTTGTGACTCACCACAATGCACTCGATGTGCCATTTTATCTCCGTATTGCCAATGAGCTTTATCTCAAAAGGCTTATCGTAGGTGGTTTTGATTTTGTGTATGAGTTTAGTCGAAATTTTAGAAATGAAGGTATGGATCGTACTCACAATCCAGAATTTACGGTGCTAGAGTTTTATGTGGCGTATAAAGATTATTTCTGGATGATGGATTTCACGGAAGAGTTACTCGAAAAAATAGCATTAGACCTCCATGGCAAAACAGCCATAGGAGTGGGAGATAAAATTATCGATTTCAAGGCTCCCTATAAAAGAGTACCTATTTACGAAGCTATCAAAGAATATACAGGTTATGATATTTCTGCTATGGATGAAGAAGGCATAAGAGACGTTTGTAAGAAATTGCATATAGAAACTGATGCTTCGATGGGTAAAGGAAAGTTGGTGGATGAGATTTTTGGTGCTAAATGCGAGGGCAATTTTATCGAACCCACCTTTATCATAGACTACCCTGTAGAGTTGAGTCCGTTGACTAAAAAACACCGTAGCAAAGAAGGGCTTGTGGAGCGATTTGAGTTGATGATAAATGGGAAAGAAATTGCCAATGCCTACACCGAGCTAAACGACCCTATCGATCAACGAGCTAGATTTGAAGAGCAAGCAAAATTGATGGAAAGAGGCGATGATGAGGCGATGTTTATAGACCATGATTTTTTGCGTGCTTTGGAGTATGGTATGCCGCCTACATCGGGTATTGGTATTGGCATAGATAGATTAGTCATGTTGATGACAAATCAAAGCTCTATACAAGAGGTATTATTCTTTCCGCAGATGCGCCCAGAGATCAGCTAAACGCTTTTTATTTGCAGACACAAAAAAAGCGGGATGGTAGTACCATCCCGCTTTTCGTTATATTTATCAAAGCTTACGCTTGATTCGATTTAAAATACTTGTTGTAAGCATATAGCAAGCCTCCAGCCAAAAGGGCTAAAATA
>CALAYL010000090.1 GCA_937894725.1 uncultured Bacteroidota bacterium | reverse complement strand
CACTATGGAAAATACAATTACCGTCACTGCCTTAGTCAATAACGACTTACAAAAAACCTGGGAATGTTACACACAGCCACAGCATATCACAAAATGGAATTTTGCTACAGTTGAATGGCAATGCCCTTTAGCTACAAATGAACTAAAAGCAGGGGGAAAGTACTTTGCAAGAATGGAGGCAAAAGATGGCAGTTTTGGCTTTGATTTCGAGGCAATCTATGATGAGATATGGGAATACAAAAAACTAGCCTACACGATGCTCGATGGGCGAAAGGCAACTATACTTTTCGATGAGATAGATGCTACAACAAAAGTGGAAATATCATTCGATGCTGAAATGGAAAATCCCATAGACATGCAGAGAGATGGCTGGCAGGCTATACTCAATAATTTTAAAAAATATACTGAAAGCAGAGGCTAATCCTCCATGTATCTACAAAAAAAAGCGGCATGAAATTAATCCTGCCGCTTTTTCAATTTGTAAGTGTAGATTAATCTACATTGTCGTCTAAAAATGAATTGTTTCGTTTAAACAATGGTTTGTCGCTTTCTATGTCGTTTGACAAAGTATAACGTGATTGAGATCGCTCTTCTGAAGGCAGCGTATTGTTTATCTCTATGTTTTTTCGTAGATAGGCAGGTGTAGATTCTATCTCTTTCAAATTGCTCTTATTGAGCGATTTTGTGCTCAATTGATGAAGAATTTTCTTTCTATCTACGAGCTCTTTTTCTTGCAACTCATTAGCAGGTATTGATGGAGTTACTTCATAATGTTTCGCATTGCGAACGATATACTCCTCTTCTACTTTAGCAGAAGTAGATGCGATGATATCTTCTTCGATTTTACTTTCTTCTACTTTCTCAGCAGGGTGTTCCATTTCAAAATCATACGATACTGTGTCCTCGTTTATATCATGTAAGCTAAAAAGATTTACAGCCTCTTCTTCATTTACCGTTTTAAAAATAAATGAATCATCTTCTACCAAAGGTGAAGTAGTGGTCGTATTTTCATCTTCAGGAGCTACCACATTTTCGGCAATAGGCTCTTCCAATTTTACAGCTACTTTCACCGCTGGTGTCTGCGCTGGTTTCTCTACAAGCTCATGCACTACCTTGTTTGTCACCTTAGCATAAGCTGGAGCAGAAAACAACTCAAACCCTGTAGCTATAATAGTTACAGAGATTTTAGCACCGAGTGCCATATCATCGCATGTACCAAAAATAATATCGGTATCTACCTTGGCTACATCTTGCAAGTATTCGTTGATGATGGTAATTTCATCGATGGTGATTTGCTCTGTACCCGATGATATATTCACCAATATTTTTTGTGCTCCACGAATATCGTTATCGTTTAACAATGGAGAATTGAGTGCTCCTTGAATAGCGTTTAGGGCTCTGCCTTCGCCTTCTGTAGTAGCACTTCCCATCAATGCAGGGCCTGAGTTTTGCATAACGTGTTTTACATCTGCAAAGTCCACATTGATGTAGCCTGGTATCGTGATTATCTCTGAAATACTTTTGGCCGCTGTGGTCAAAATATTGTTCGCTTGATTAAACGCCTCAGATTGTGGCGAGTTGCCAAACATTTCACGAATTTTGTCGTTAGAAATAACAAGAATCGTGTCCACATGTTCTTTTAAACGCTCGATACCTTCGAGTGCCTGATTAAACTTTCTTTTGCCTTCAAAAGAAAACGGTGTAGTGACGATAGCTACCGTAAGTATGCCCATCTCTTTAGCTATTTTAGCTACTACAGGAGCGCCACCTGTACCAGTACCGCCTCCCATACCTGCCGTCACAAAAACCATTTTGGTATTGTTGCCAAGCAAAGTTTTAATTTCTTCGATAGACTCTTCGGTAGCTTGCATGCCTACGGATGGATTTGAGCCCGCACCCAAACCTTGAGTGAGTTCAGGACCAAGCTGAATTTTATTAGGAATAGGACTCATATCGAGCGCTTGCGAATCTGTATTGGTTATCACAAAGTTTACACCTACGATACCTTGATTAAACATGTGGTTGACTGCATTGCCGCCTCCACCACCTACACCTATCACCTTGATGATAGACGACTGGTCTTTGGGCAAATCAAATTGTAGAGAATTCATATTATAGTTGTTTTTAGATTATTTAATTTCTTTTAAAATCATTGTCGTTATTGATACTCTCGTCCGAAAACCAATCATTGGTATTTTGCACTAAACGATTCCACCATTTTTCTTTAGGTGCTTTCTTTGCCGAATTTGCAGGTGGTGACGGTTGAACATATGGAGATACTTCTGGCTCTTCAAAGTTGATTTCCATTTCAACATGCATACTTTCTTGCACCGGTGCCTCAATTATTTTTTCCTCAACCGCTATTGGCGCTGCTGCTTGTTCTACTACAGGCATTACGTCTTCAAGCAGGTTTAATCGGCCTTCATCTTTTAATGCCTCATACCCCTTTATGATAAGTCCTACTCCCGTAGCAAAAATGGGATTTTTCAAACTGTCGCTAGTAGAGGTATGAAGACTTTCCGTAGGGTGGCCAATACGTGTCAACATCCCAGTATGGTATTCGACAAACTGCTTCAGATGTTTTAGTTGAGAACCACCACCAGTAATGACAATACCCGCAATCAGTTTCTTAGAAAATCCTGATGCTTTGATTTCAAAAAATACATGTTGGAATATTTCTTCAAGTCGAGCATTGATAATATTGGCAAGGTTAAGCATAGAAATTTCTCTACGCTCTCTGCCCGCTATGCCAGGTATAGAGATATGTTCATTCTCGCTAGTCCCCTCTGGCAAGGCATGACCAAATTTTACTTTCAAGCTTTCGGCTTGTTTTTTCAACACCAAACAACCCGTTTTAATATCTTCTGTAATGATATTGCCCGCAAGAGGAATAACCGCAGTATGACGAATTACATTGTCTTGGAAAATGGCGATGTCGGTAGTACCACCTCCTATATCAACCAAAACCACACCCGCTTCCATTTCTTCTTCGCTCAATACCGAAGCCGCAGATGCCAATGGCTCTAGCACTAGACCAGACATTTCAAGTCCAGCACGTTCTACACATACTTTGATATTTTTAGCTGCGGCTAGTTTGCCACAAATGATATGAAAATTTGCAGACAATCTACTTCCATACATACCCACTGGAGTCATCTGCACGAGGCTATTATCTATCGTAAACTCTTGCGGAATCACATGTATGATTTTCTCGCCTGGGTTTACAGCTATTTTGTACATATCATCTATCATTGATTTGATATGCGATTCTTCTACCAGTGTATCTCGCTCACTGAGTGTATAGATGCCACTGTGTTGCATACTTGATATATGCTCTCCGGCTATACCTACATACACTTCTTTGATCTCGACACCAGACTGACGTTGCGCTTCAGCCACTGCCGCTTTGATAGAGGCTACAGTCATTTCTATGTTTACCACTTCGCCTCTTGCTACTCCATTTGACTCGGCTCTCCCAATACCAAGAATCTTGATTCGTTTGGTTTGGTCCATCTGCCCTACGATGGCTGCAATCTTGGTAGTACCTATATCGAGGCCTACAACAATCGGATATTTTTTAATTTCGTTCATACTATATTTGGTTTAAATGCTGTCTCTTTTTGTGGCTATCACTTGGTTATCGAGTTCTATGTTGATCGCTTTATATTTGTCCCAACCTTGCTGATTGAGTATCTGTCTATAAAACACTTTGAGGTTTAGTAGCCGCTTTGATGATGTAGCATCAAACTGACCAAAATAAACTTCGTGATGTCTAAACTTAGGTATCAGTTTGAATGTGCCATTTTCGAGTACTTCTACATGATCTATCAGCGCTGACCAAAGCGTATCTGAATTAATCTCTGAAACCAAAGAGCAGAGCTGATTTTGCACTATGCTATCACTACTACTATTGCCCAACGTTTTCACATATCCCGTAGCCAAGGGTACATTTACCGTAAAGTTATCATGAAGTGGCATCTTTGTTTGGTCATAAGCCAAATAATAACTAACACCGTCATTGTTGATTATCCTTAGAAATGGTCTCTTTTGTAGTACAGCAAGATGTAGCACTTGCTTTTGATCTATAAATGCTTCGACATTTTCAATATATGGTGCTTTTCGTATCGCTTTCTCCAATGCCTTCAAATCGAATGATACCAACGGTTTACCAACAATAGGCGTATCCATTACGCTTTGCGTTATGGAGAGAATTTCAGCTTGATCTATGAGTTGATACTCAGGTATGAAGTCGAGATGAATCTGTACAGCTGAGCATACACGCGAGTTAGACGACTTCACCGCAGCTACGAGCGTAACTACAAATAAAACAATAATCGCGACCACCAAAGTGATTTGCGCTATACGTTTTACTATGAAAAGAAACCGTTTCATCTCTTTGTTTCTTGTTTTTTTAAATGTTGTAAAATAGGCTGTACGAGTGTATCAATATCACCCGCTCCGATGGTCAAAAGCACGCCATTGTTGAGGTCTTTTAGTTTTGCTAAAAAAGTATCTTTGGTTACGATAGCTTTGCTTTTTGCGGTCACTTTTGAGAGAATCAAATCGCTTGTTACTCCAGCAATTGGCAACTCTCGTGCAGGATAAATATCTAGTAAATAAAGGCTATCCAATGCTGACAAAGCTTTAGCGAAACCTTCTGCTAAATCTTGCGTACGTGAAAAAAGATGAGGCTGAAAAAGTGCGGTTATCTTTTTATCTGGATACAACTCTATCACTGATTGTACTAGAGCATTTATTTCTGCTGGGTGGTGTGCATAATCATCAATATAAATGATATTATCATCATCAAAAACCTTTTCAAATCTACGTTTGATGCCTTTGAAAGAAGCTAAACCATCTTTGATTTGGCCATTGGTTAAACCTATTTCTTTCAACACACCTATAGCAGCTATGGCGTTTTCAATATTGTGATAACCGCCAATATTTAGACGAAAGCCTGTGGACTCCTTGCCATAGTAAGATAAGGTAAATAAATATCCACCGTCAACTACCCAGTATTTACTGCAATACACATCGCTAGTTGGGCTCGATAAGGAATAAAAAGCCTTGTCTAAGATAGGCAGGTTAGGTTCGATACTTTGATTTTCTTTTATAACTAAAAACCCCTCTTCATCTATCTTATTTGTAAACTCAATAAATGCTTCGTCTATCTTTTCTTTTGAGCCATATATATCGAGATGATCCGTATCAACTGCTGTGATGACGGCTATATCGGGCGACAGCTGATGAAATGACCGATCAAATTCATCGGCCTCTATCACCATCAAATCTTTACGAGTAGTCGTTGATGTTGGCGAAAGATAATTTGTATTGTAGTTGGAGGCTATACCTCCTAAAAATGCAGTACATCCCACTCCACTATGTGTGAGAATATGAGCTATCATAGCAGAAACCGTAGTTTTGCCATGTGAGCCTGCCACACATATTGCAAAATGATTTTTACTCAAAAGACCTAATACCTCTGCACGTTTCAAGAGTTTATGACCTTGGTTTTTGTACAAATTATAGCCGACATGATCTTTAGGAATTGCAGGAGTATAAATCACTACATCTATATCTAGTGGAGTGGTTTCTATGCTATCTACATAAGAAATTTTTATCCCTTCATTTTCTAGGGCAGCAGTAAGTGCTGTAGGTGTTTTATCATAGCCAGAAACCTTTACTCCATGCTGATTGAAATAACGGGCTAATGCAGACATACCTATGCCACCTATACCTAAAAAATAAACTGATCTTACTTCCTTGAGATTCATGATTTTCGGATTTTAAAAATTTGATCTACAATGCGTTCGTCTGCGTCTGTAATAGCCATCTGTTTTAAATTTTGAGCCATTTCATCAACCTTATTTGATGTAGAGATAAGGCTATTGAGCGCAGCTATCAATGAAGTATTGACCTCCTTGTCGTTTAAGTAAACAGCCGCATTTTTTGCGGTTAATGCCAATACATTTTTTGTTTGCTGATCATCCGTAACATTGGGCGATGGTACAAAAATAGTAGGCTTACCCACTGCTTGCAACTCAGCAATAGACAGGGCTCCAGCTCTGGATATCACTATGTCTGCTGCGGCATAAGCCGCTGGCATATTGTCTATAAATTGAACAATTTTTATAGCTGGATGTTGAGGGGCAAGATTTTTATATACGTCAAAATATATTTTTCCAGTTTGCCAAATTAACTGCCAATCGTTGGCAATAACCACATCCAAATTTTCTTTTAGAGCTTTGTTGAGTGTAGCGGCACCAAGGCTTCCGCCTATGAGCAGAATTGTCTTATTTGAAGGATTTAATCCAAAAAACGCCAAGCCACTTTCATGTGAAGGCATCTCGTTTAAAATTGACTTGCGTATTGGGTTTCCCGTCACCACTACATTTCGACCCTGATATGTGGTGGTAAGTTGATCATAAGCTACGCATATCACTGTTACTAAACGAGCCAAAATACGATTAGTCAATCCTGCCACAGCATTTTGTTCTTGTATGAGAGTAGGCACTCGGAGCATAGCCGCAGCAAACAAGAGTGGCCCACTTGCATAGCCTCCTACTCCTATAGCCACAGCAGGCTTATGTTTTATCACTAAAAAAAAAGAATACAACAAAGAATAAAAAAGTTTAAATGGCAACGAAAGGTTGACTAAAATTTTACCTCGTTGAAGTCCTGAAATCGGTAGCCCAACTATCGGATAACCCGCTTGAGGCACTTTTTCCATCTCCATTTTCCCCAGCGCACCTACAAATAAAACAACCGCATTCGGCTCTCTACTTTTGATCGTATTCGCTATCGCAATAGCGGGAAATATATGCCCACCAGAGCCACCACCGCTGATAATATAATGTGTCGGTTTACTCATGTGATATTCAAATTTTCGACCCCTTTATTTAATTCAATATTTCTACTCACAGATAAAATAATACCAAATGCAATACTCGTGAATACGACCGAGCTGCCTCCCATACTCACTAAGGGTAGCGTAACCCCTGTAACTGGGAATAAACCTACTGCTACAGCCATATTAATCATGGCTTGCAGCACTAAACTCACGCCTAGCCCTACTGCTAGAAACGCACCATATGCTTTTGGTGCTTTGATGACAATGCGAATGCATCGATAGAAAAACAATAGATATAAAAGCAAAATAAAGACCCCGCCAATGAGACCATATTCTTCAATGATAATTGCATAAATGAAATCAGAATAGGCTTCTGGCAAAAAGTTTTTTTGCGTTGAGTTGCCTGGTCCATTGGGAAATAAACCACCCCTAGCAATCGCTATGTTGGCTTGTGTAGATTGATATGAATCATCTGCATCTTCTTTACCCAAAAAATGTGTATCTATTCTACTTTTCCATGTGCTCATACGTCCTTTAAGCATATCGTTTGGCAATACAAAAAGCAAGCTCAAAAACAATCCTAAAGCGAGTACGGCTGTCGAAACCATCAAGAATAAATGCTTATAAGAAACCCTACCTATAAACAATACAAATAATGAAGTAAAACCCAATATGAGCGCTGTAGAAAGATTGTCTTTAGCTATCAATAATACGGTAATTACGATGGCACCTATCATAGGCAAAACGGACTTTCTGAAATCTTTAATATCCGATTGATTGATAGTAAGCATACGAGCTAAAAACATGATGAGAGCTAGCTTTGCAAAGTCTGATGTCTGAAAAGTCCAACCCACTACTGGAAGTTTAATCCAACGACTAGCATTATTTATTGTAGCCCCAAAAAACATGGTATAAACCAATAATGGCAATGAAACATACCAAAGTATTTGTCCTATACGAGAGTAGTATTTATAATTAATCAAATGCGCTAAATACATAAGCCCTATACCGCCTACTGCACTTACTACTTGTTTAAATAGATAATAAGATGCATCGCCATCTGTGTATTTATAGGCTAAAGAACCAGAAGCACTATACACCGCCAACATTGAAAAAACAAAAAGCACAATCACTACCATCCAAATGATGCGATCGCCCTCTAGCTTTTCAAAAAAATGTTGTATTGATGCTTTCATCTGCCTAGTAAATTAGAGTTGATATACACACGATTTAAACTGCTGACCTCTATCTTCATAATTTTCAAATAAATCGAATGAAGCACAAGCGGGAGACAACAAAACAGCATCGCCAGATTTACTCATCTGGTATGAAACCTGTACTGCCTCGTGCATAGATTGTACATTGATTATAACATCAACCAATTTCCCAAAAGCCGCATGTAGCTTATGATTATCCACACCTAAGCAAATCATGGCTTTCACTTTTGATTTTACTAAAGGTTCTAATATGGCATAATCATTTCCTTTGTCCACACCACCCGCTATCCAAATAAGGTCTTTGCTCATAGACTCGAGCGCATACCATGTAGAGTT
This sequence comes from uncultured Bacteroidota bacterium, assembly GCA_937894725.1. Lineage (GTDB taxonomy): Bacteria > Bacteroidota > Bacteroidia > Chitinophagales > LD1 > CALAYL01. The sequence continues at coordinate 30,760 of CALAYL010000090.1, read as the reverse complement.
AACGTTAGTAGCCTTAGAGTCGTTGATATACTCTACGCCTCTCACCTTAGATACCGTTTCTAAGCGGTGTTCAAGGCTTTTAAAATTGGTTAGACTCTGACGAATCTGCTCCTTTCGAAGCCCGTAGATGCTTCCTACGATACCTGCAGCCATGCTGTTGTAAACATTGTGTCTGCCTTTGGTTCCTAATTCTTGGGTTGACATAGATAATTGGGTTTTATGGGTATTGAAAATAATTTGATCTTGTTTTGTAAACGCACCCTCAGCAAGCTCTTGTTCTTGACTAAAAGCTATGCTGTGTGCGCGTGTTGGGAATTTGTCAAAATTTTGCATCGTGACTTCATCATCTTGACAATAGATAAAAAAGTCGTTACTAGTTTGATACTTAGAAATTTGGAATTTAGACGCTACATAATTTTGTAACTCATAATTGTAACGGTCTAAATGATCTGGTGTAATGTTTGTAAGTACGGATATATTGGGTCTAAATGAATGAATATCATCAAGCTGGAAACTCGAAATCTCCAATACATAATGAGTAAAGTTTTCAGTCGCTACTTGATAAGCAAAACTCTTTCCTATATTTCCACCAAGACCCACATTAAAATCAGCTTCCTTAAGCATTTCATACACCATAGAAGTGACCGTGGTTTTTCCGTTTGAGCCAGTAATTCCAATAATTTGGGCAGCTGTAAACCACGAAGCAAATTCAATTTCAGATACAATCAGTATCCCCTTTTCACGAATTTGTTTTACGATATCGACCTTGTCTGGAATGCCAGGACTTTTCATCACAAGGTCAGCATTCAAGATTTTATCTACTGTATGTGCTCCACTTTCAAACTCGATATTATGCTCACAGAGTGCTATCTCAATTTTTGGCACTATCGCTGATTTATCAGACACAAAAACATCATAGCCCTTTTGCTTCGCAAGAATAGCTGTACCATACCCACTTTCGCCTGCACCCAACACTACCAAACGCTTTGGCTGTGCCGGAGAGGGCAAATAATTTTGAATAATATGTGTTTGGGTCAATGACATTTTATAATAAAGCTTATCGAATTTTTAGGGTTACAATACTTAATATGGCTAGGAGAATACCTACAATCCAAAATCGAGTAACGATCTTAGACTCATGCATACCTAGTTTTTGATAATGATGATGCAAGGGCGACATCAAAAATATTCTTCGGCCTTCACCAAACTTTCGCTTGGTATATTTGAAATAACTCACCTGCATAATGACCGATAAATTTTCCATCAAAAACACACCACACATCAATGGTATCAATAGTTCTTTGCGAGTAGCCAAGGCTAATGTGGCGATGATACCTCCTAGTGCTAAGGAACCTGTATCGCCCATAAACACTTGAGCTGGATAAGAGTTGTACCACAAAAAACCGATGCATGCACCAATAAATGCGGCAATAAAAATCACCAACTCCCCAAGGTTAGGGATATACATAATATTAAGATAATCTGCGAAAATGATATTGCCAGATACGTAAGCAAAAACGAGCATTGTGACCCCTACAATAGCAGATGTACCTGTGGCCAGACCGTCAATACCATCTGTAAGATTAGCTCCATTTGATACTGCGGTGATTATAAAAATCACAATAGGAATAAATATTAGCCAAGCGTATTTTTTCCAAGAAGGGTTGAAGTAAGCAAGAAAGCTCGAATAATCTACTTCATGCGTTTTTACAAATGGAATAGACGTAGTAACATCGCGAACAGTAAGCATATAGTGCGCTTGACCTCTATCGTCAGTTAACTTAGACACATCCTCCGCGGCATACTTTGTTACTTCTGATGCGGCTATTTCCTCTTTTGTATATACATATTCATTAAAGTACAAGGTCGTTCCTACGATGATACCTAGCCCTATTTGACCAATTACTTTGAACGTACCTGCAAGCCCCTTTTTATCTTTTTTAAATACTTTGATATAGTCATCCGTAAAACCTATAAGTCCAAGCCAAACAGTAGTAATCAACAGCAAGATAATATATACATTGTCTAAACGAGCTAACAAAAGTGTAGGAATCAAGATTGCGCCTAGTATAATGATACCGCCCATCGTAGGAGTTCCCTTTTTTTGGTTTTCACCTTCTAGTCCTAACTCTCTAATAGTTTCACCTATTTGTTTACGTTGTAGAAAACGAATCACCACTTTTCCATAAATCATAGAGATGACTAAAGACAATATAACAGCTAAAGCTGCTCTAAATGAGATATAACTAAAAAGCCTAGCCCCACTAAAGTGAAACTCATGATTGAGATATTGAAAAAGATAATATAACATAGACTATAGTTGATATTCGTTAAATAATTCAATTAATATTTCCCTATCATCAAATGGGTACTTGACTCCTTTTATTTCTTGATAATCTTCATGTCCTTTACCTGCAATCAAAAGAATATCGCCTTTTTCTAAGAACTGTATAGCCGTTCGTATTGCTTCATATCGATCGATTTGCTTTAATACTTTTTTGCGCTCTACAATGTCCACACCTGCGTACATTTCGGCTATAATTTCACTCGGGTCCTCTGAGCGAGGATTGTCTGATGTGAGAATAGCTTTGTCGCTAAGATGAGCTGCTACGGCTCCCATGATAGGCCGCTTTGATTTATCTCTATCGCCACCGCAACCTACTACCGTGATGAGTTGTTGATTATTATTTTTGATTGCCTTTATAGTATGCAATACGCTTTTTAATGCATCGGGAGTATGCGCATAATCGATTATACCCACAATCCTTTTCTCTGGAGAAATAATCTGTTGAAAACGGCCAGCAGGTGGTGTGATTTCACTCAAAATACGTAGCACTTCGATTTTCTCCTCACCTAGCTCAATAGCTGTAGCATAGACTGCCGTAAGATTGTAGGCATTAAATTCGCCAATCAAGAGAGAGTGTATATCTACTCCATCCATTACTAACTCAAGACCATAAATAGCATTGTCAATAATTTTTGTTTTGTATCGACTATCGGCTCTAAGTGAATAGAAAAGCTTATTCGCTTTAGTATTTTGTAGCATCACGGCTCCGTTTCTATCATCCGCATTGCTCAATGCAAAGGCATTTTTAGTCAGCATATCGAAAAATGCTTTTTTCGCTTTTAAATAATTATCAAACGTCTTGTGATAATCTAAATGGTCGTGGGTGATATTGGTAAAAATTCCTCCTCTAAATTGTAAGCCAGCTATACGCTTCTGATCGACTGCATGAGAACTCACTTCCATAAAACAATGCGTGCACCCCGATGCTACCATTTTAGCCATCAACGTATTGATAGCAATCGCGTTTGGCGTAGTATGAGTAGCTGCGATTACCTCCTCACCTATTTTATTTTCTACAGTAGAAATTAGCCCAACTTTATAACCCAGCTTTGTGAAAAGTTGATAAAGGAGTGTGGCTACAGAGGTTTTGCCATTAGTCCCTGTAATACCTACCAATACAAGATTTGATGATGGCGAATCAGCATACTGATTGGCGATTTCACCCAATGATTGTGCACTGTCCATTACTTTTATATAGGTCACTCCCTCCACTTTTGTAGCTGGCATTGCTTCGCAAACTATAGCGCTGGCACCCATATCAATCACTGTATCTATATAGCTATGGCCATCTGTCTGTGTGCCTTTGAGTGCTATAAAACAGTCGCCCTTAGTTACTTTTCGTGAGTCAATCTGCAAGGCCTGAATCGCAACATCAAGACTGCCTACACTTTCGATTATCGAAACATTGGATAATATGTCGATTAGCTTTTTCATTAGGCAAGTTGAATTTTAACATGGAGTCCTTTTCGCACTTTTTCACCAGCATTGATAGACTGATTTTTCACTAAACCCTTACCTTCAAAAACAACTTTCAATCCTATAGATTCTGCCATATACAATGCATCGCGCTGTGACATCCCTTTCAAATCAGGCATCACATTTTCGTTAGTTTGCATAGCACTATACCGAGTATCATGGTATTCTAGCCATTCACCTACGTCCATTCTTACTTTGCATCCTAAATACTTATAGATAGTTTGTATATCGTCAAAAGAAGACTTGAAGATAAGCGGCTGTTGAGTGGCGATAAGTGCTGCCGGTTGATCCCAATTTTTATGATTTAGATTTGTTGCATAAATCTTGTCTGCTACTTCTCTAAAAATGCTACCAGCTACTACATTGCCATAGTACCCACCAGAAGTAGGTGAATTGACAACTACAATCATGCTATACTGTGGGTCTTCTGCAGGAAAATAACCACAAAAAGAAGCTTGATAAATCGCCTTTTTATACCCTTTGTTATTGTCTGCAATTTTAGCTGTGCCTGTTTTTCCAGCTATTTGGAGATAGTCTGTTTTTAGATTCATAGCAGTACCATTGGTAACTACTCCTGCTAATATTTCTCTCAAATCACTGACTGTTTTTTCGTTTAATATTTTTGTTTCTTTTGCTCTTGTAGAGTCAATGGTATTGGCAAAATGTTTCACTTTTTCTATCAATGTTGGTTTCACCAAAACGCCTCCATTGGCTATTGCATTATAGAATTGCAAGGTGTGCAATGGCGTGATACGCAATTCATATCCATGTGCTAAAAACGCGACTGAAACACCACTCCATTTTTCTGGCTTGGCTAGCACTGGCGTTCCTGCTCCTGCTATTTCAATATCGATTTTATCAGCAAAACCGAAATCTTTAAGATGCTTATAAAAGAGCTTATTTTGATGAGCATAATGTGTATTGGCAAGTTTAGCTACACCCACATTTGATGAAACTTCAATAACCGCTTTCACATCCATGATGGGATTTTTTGGGGCTTCATGGTCTCTAATTGTTAGATTCTTAAACACGGCTACCCCATTACCACAATCCACTTTGGTGCTTTTATTGACAAATCCGTCTTCCATTAGAGAAGCTATAGTAGCCAATTTGAAGGTAGATCCTGGCTCTGTAGTTTCGCGTACGGCATAGTTGAGATACTCTACATAATTAGTGGTGTCTTTTCGACCAAGATTAGCAATGGCTCTAAGTTTTCCTGTTTTTACTTCCATCACCATTACACATCCATGATCCGCCTGATGGCGAATTAAAGCACGCCTCAGTGCATCGTGCGCTACATCCTGAATCGACACATCGAGTGTAGTGTAAATGTCTTTCCCTGGCTGAGGAGAAACGTCTTCCTTATTATCTAAAGGACGCACTACACCAGCTCCCAATTTCTGGACAAGTTGCCTACCAGCAGTACCTTGCAAAGCATTATTATACTTTTGTTCAATTCCTGAAGAATAAATGCCATCTAGATTTTCATCTACACCCAATGTTCTCAATGCCATAGCACCAAACGGATGGTCGCGCTGTTCTTTAAACTCTTGAATAAGTCCACTTTTGTTTGGACCAAGTTTTAACCAAGGCCAAGTTTTAATCTTAGTGACTACATCATAAGGCACATTTTTGTGCAAGGAGAAATAGCGATTCTTTTTCGTTCTATTTTTCTTAAATGATCGCTTGTATTCACTTACTGATTTGTCATTAAATGTTTGACTAAGCAACAAACAAACTGAATCTACATTTTGATTAAAAAGCTCATCCGTCAAACCTTCTGCTTTGAAATCGATATACAAATCAAATACAGGCAAAGAGGCCGCCAACAAGCTACCATCTGAAGCATAAATATTGCCCCGCTCTGCTCTTATCGTGACTGGATAAATCGTAAGGCTATCCGCCATGCTTCGATAATAATTTCCTTTTACAGATTGTATATAAAAAGTACGCCCTACTATCCCCAAACCGAGCAAACATATCATGAAGAACCCGATATAAATTCGGATTACAACTTGATTTTTTATGTTTTCTTTTTGTGCCATTATTTGGGGAGATATTAGATTTTAGATGGTTTTATTGATGATGCTTCGGTTTGTTTTATACTTATTATTTATATGCTAATTGAAATTTTATTTATTGTTTGAATCTTCTACCACCAGCGTGTTTGGCACCTGCCTCAACTCTTGTAAATCATGTTCCTTCATTCGCTTTGCCATTTCGGACTGTCGGCTTGCTTTCATCAGTTTTGAGGTTACGGTCATGTATTCCCATCGATATTGCTTTAGTTTTGTTTCTGCGCGAGTGATTTGCCTTACCATCTGGTCTGCATAGTGATTATTGGCGATATGCAAAAAAGCCAATAGCAGCAAAAAAAGAATAAACGGCAAGCTCGTGATGATCTGTTTGAGGCTTCGCTCTCCCATCACATCAAACAACTTCGAAAACTGCGTAATGCCCGCTCTCTTTTGTGGAGCCGCCTTTTCAGCAGTAGCTGTAGTTTCGTTTGTTATCGTTTCTTCTTCGTTCATTTTGTTATTGCTTTTCAGCTATTCTTAATTTTGCACTTCGTGAGCGACTATTTATTTTTTGTTCTTCTTTAGATGCTATAATGGGTTTTTTATTTACTGCCTTTAGTGAAACTTCAAATCGACCAAACTCGTCTTTGATAGGCTCCTCAGCAAATACTCCATTTTTTACAAACTGCTTTACAAGTCTATCCTCAAGCGAATGAAACGTAAGTACCACAAGCCTTCCCTCAGGTTTTAGCAAAGCCGCACTTTCTACAAGCAATTGTTTCAATACCTCCAACTCCTGATTCACCTCTATACGTATGGCTTGAAAAACTTGTGCGTGATATTTGTGTTTCTCGCCCATAGCTATACCTTCTGTGATTTGAAGCAAAGATTGGATTGTATTAAAAGCTGTGGTAGCGCGCTTTTCGACTATAGCCTTTGCTAAACGTTTTGAGTTTGGCACTTCGCCATACAAACTAAACATAGCTACCAGCTCATCTTCGCCCATTTGATTTAACACATCGGCTGCAGTGCGTGTAGCGGCCTGATTCATACGCATATCGAGAGGGCCATCAAATCGAAAACTAAACCCTCGCTCTGCGGTATCAAACTGATACGAACTCACACCCAAGTCAGCCAGAATGCCATCTACTTGTGTGATACCATTGAGCCGCAAATGCTGTCGCATACTCGCAAAGTTGGCATGTATCAAATGTAATCGGCTATCGCCTACTGTATTTTGCAACGCATCTTGATCTTGATCAAAAGCATAGAGCTTTCCACCATCGCCCAATTGCTCCAAAATAGCCTTGGAATGCCCCCCACCTCCGTAGGTAACATCTACATAAACGCCATCAGGTTTTATCGCCAAACCTTCCAGACATTCTTTCAAAAGAACGCTTAAGTGATACACTTTTTTTTATTTTTCGGTTGAATCGAGATACTTCGCCACCTCACCTGCAATCTCTGTGATATTGCCGATGGTGTTTTGAATATATTGCTCGTATTTATTCACGTCCCAGATTTGAATGCGATCAAACTTCCCTTTCATAATCACCTCTTTTGCACCAGAAATGTAGCGCATCAACGTTTTTGAAATCAGGAATCTGTCAGCATTGTCGAGCGACACCTCTGTGAGACCCGCTGTGATAGCGTTTTTGAACGCTAAATGCACAGGGTTGAAATCAGAAAGCTTAGCTAATTTTTGCTCTTGCTTGTCCCAGGTAGGCATCGGATAGATTACTAAACAATCTTCAATGTCTTTCGCAATCATAAACGAAACATTGTCCTCTCCAGGGAAATGACGCTTCATAGACGAGGGCATTTTAATTCTGCCTTTGTCATCTACTGAACATTGTATTTCGCCTAAAAATCGCATTCGTTTTATTGTGGTACAAACTTAAACACAAAAGAGCTAAATCCCACTTTTTACCACTAAAATAGTCCACAAATTTTAAACAACCTAATGTAAAACACTAAAAATCTGTTTATCAATTATATACGAAGTGGTAAAAAGTGGTAATATCTCAAATAAAAGAACACAAAAACAATAATCCACATGGTTTTAAACATGAAATAAACATTTTCACAGCACTTATCCACCGTTTCTGAAAAAGACGTGAATAACTCAATATTAAAGTGGGTAGTCGGATATTGCACCAAAGAAATGTACTTTTGAAAAAAAAAGAAGTGCCACTAGCTACTCTTCACTACCTCCCATCTATAGCTTTTTTTAGCGCTATCGCCAAAGCCCAAACGCTTACTCTAGAGCAATTTGACCGCTGGCAAAAAGCATCATTTAGAAACAGAACAAACATCTCCACTGCAAATGGATTGCAGACATTGTCGATACCTTTGGTAGGGGGTAGAGGGCAAAAGGGATTGTATAGAGAAGTACAAATTTGCTATACTGAAAATTGGCAACATCAACATTGGCAAAGCATTGTGTCAGCATATCAATCTGCGCCATTTTTTGAACATTACGCACCCTATTTCGAGCCGCTCTATAAAAAGGAAACTATACTATTGTTTGATTTCAATCTAGCGCTTTTCGACCTTTTACTCCGCTTTTGCAAACTTGACATAACCATCAGTTTTAGCCATGAGTACCAAAAAGAAAATATCGAAGAATTAGACCTCCGCACGCAATTTTTACCGAATAAGACTAAAGAAATAATTCTCCCTTATCATCAAGTTTTTGAAGAAAAAAATGGATTTATAGCCGATGTATCTGTCTTAGATTTATTGTTTAATGAAGGGCCGCAAGCGGGAAATTATTTGAAGATAAAGTAGTGCTTTTTGATTTTAACTAGCAGAAAACAGCATACTAGTCATTTATTTAAAATATTTATTTAGATTTGTTCTAAATAGTGAACGAATGCAACTGTCCACACTCAAAATTGGCGTATTTTCTTTTCTGCTTGTACTACTTTTAATGCCCTTTGGTCATGCCCTAATGGTACTCAATGAGCTTCTTCTCACCCACCACAAATTGATTGGCGCATTTTTAATAGGTGTTTTAGGTATCGGATTGCTTATTTGGGGTCTGATTAGAAATGATAAAAACACTTCTGCTACTATCCTTGGGCTATTGGCGGGCATATTTGTATGGACTGGCTGGATAGAGTTTTCATTTGTATGGATAGCCGAAAAACTAAAAGTACCGGGCTTGATAGAAAAAGGCGAAGTAGTTACTAAACCCGAGTACCTCATCATGATGTCTTCATTTGGGCTACTCGCTACATTTTTTATCTTCTTTTTGTTCACCCAAAATAGATGCACATTTTTTAACTGGCTTCAAAGGATGTTTAGTTTCAGAAAAACGCTCAAAGGAAACGTATTGGATTATCGCCCTTTGGCACTCATCACTTTTATAGAGACCATCATGGTGCTTTGGACATTCTACATCGTACTACTTTTAGTGTATGATAAAGATATAGCAGGCGATGATCATCCTGCTACTTATTTTGTAGCATTTGGTTCGCTTTTTTGGTCGGCCTATTTGTTTCTACGCCTTATCAAAATCCCGAAATTTGACTATGCTATCCGCTACGCTATCCCTACAGTGATTATCTTTTGGAATTTTGTGGAGGTAATCGGCAGATGGAATCTGATGAAAGAAATCTGGGTTTATCCTGTAGAGCATTGGCTTGAAAATTTGATGATTTTAATGATGCTCGTCATTTTTATAGTGGTGTATATCCGAGAAAACAGAGGTCAAGGAAAATCAAAAAACGAGCGGCTTTTTGAAAAAGAGTTGAAGGAAGATCCCATCAAAGTATCCTAAAACTCTTGAACAAAATCATCTAAAGATACTTCATCACCAATCTCCAACCGCTTTTTGAGTCTATATTTTGTTTTCTTGACGCTATCTGGTGATATACCCAAAATACTAGCAGCTTCTTTATTGGTCAATTTTAGTTTCAAAAACAAAAACAATCGCTCCTCTGCCTCTGTGATTGATGCATATTTATTTCTTACACGCATCAAATAGCCAGGATACGCTTGTTCAAACTGCGTTTTGAAAATCAGCCAATCTTCATCTGTTAATATCCGTTTGTTGAGTATATCTAGCTCCATTCCATTGGGCTCCTCATCTACAATTTGCTGTTCATCATCGATCGGATAGGCCTGCCTTAATGCTTCATTTTTTGAAATCAATAGCTGGGTCAATTGGCTTAACTTAGCTTTATGAATGGCTAATTCTTTACGCTTTTTTCTCAACAAAAACAACACCAAAATCAATACCATCAGCACAAGTAAAATAACTACAGCTAGCACTAAATTTCTAATTTCCAATTTTTGCTTTTCACGAGCATAAATAAGCTCTTTATTCTGAGCATGAAAATCGGAACGTAGTTCAGTAATTTCAACCTGAATTTTAGCACCTCTCAAACTATCCTTCAACCCATGGTAGAGCTCTAAATAGTTATACGCATTTTCGAAATCTCTTTTTTTCTCGTAAGAAACTATAATACCATCATAGCTATATTCCAAAAGATCATTCCAGTTTCGAGATTTTATAAATTTTATATTGTCGAGATAGAGTTTCAAAGCCGTATCATATTCCCCCATTTGATTATAAGTATGTGCTAAATTATTGGTAATCAAATGCACTCTATACGTATCTACTATCTCTCTTGCTAATCCGATAGCTTTTTCATAATACAGCTTAGCCTCCTCCTTTTTACCTTCATCTACGAGTAGGTTGCCATAATTATTATAAGTAACGGCCATATTTCTTTTATCCCCAAATTTCAAAAGTAAGGGAATAGCCAAGGCATAATAATAGTGTGCGCTATCATATTTAGAGAGATTTTTATACATACCACCTATCTGCTCTAAACCTTCCGCCATACAGATACTATCTCCTGTGATGGCGCAAAGCTCTATAGCTTTGCGAAAATGAGTGATGGCTTTATCAAATCTACTATGCACCGCAAAGGAAAAAACAGCCTTTTTCTCTTGCCAATTAGCATATACACTCTTATCATTTAACTTGTTTGCTACTTTCTCCGCTTGAAGCAATATTTTTTCTGCTTCTATAAATAGATTTTGATCAAAATAATCATAGTATAAATAAGATAATCCAAAATACTGCTGCCTCAAATCATCATTAGTTTTGGCTTTTCCCAAAAAGGTCGAATGAGCGCTTATCCTATCTTTAAAAGAGGTATTGCTTCCTCGTTTTACGGGATTGTATAAAGTGAGAGTATCTCTGAAGCTAATCTGCGCAAAACTTTCAAAACTGAAGAGCCAGAAGAAAAAAAATACTAAAAAAAAGTAAGGCTTCGTAGCTAAATTTAATTTCATATAAGGTTGCAATATCAGAAAAATGACCATAAAAACCACTTTGTCCCCCTTTTTGTCATCCCTAAAAAGTTGCATTTGACAGCTCCATGGACTAAAATTGCGTTCAAAATTTTAAACAATACATGAAAAAACTTACCCTACTCTCCGCATTGGTAGTTTTGCTTTTTGGAAATATCCAAGCAGAAACTATCACAACAGCTACCGCCAAAACAGTAGCCACAAACTTTTTTAGACACAATAGCGGTCTATCAAATGTTAATTTAACTTTAGAACATACAGAATACACAGCAGACAACACTCCCGTGTATTTTGTATTTAACAATGGTCATAATGAAGGGTTTATCATCGTCACGGCCACCGATGATGCTTTGCCTATCTTGGGATACGCAAACAAAGGACATTTCACATTAGCAACTGCTAATAGCACAACTGCTAAATGGTTGTTTGGTTATAAGAAAGACCTTATTACTATAAAAAACAATCAAGTTAGGGCTACACCATCTATTCGCAAAAATTGGGAAGACTTGGCTAATAATGTGTTTCCCTCTGCTGCCAGCAGAGGTACAAATGCAGTATCGCCTTTAGTACCCGTACAATGGGATCAAAGCCCATTTGTAAATGATTATTGCCCTTGGGATTCGGCTGAAAACAAAAACTGTGTGACAGGTTGTCCTGCTACCGCTATGGCTCAAATCATGCGCTATTGGAAACATCCGTACCAAGGTTCAGGTTCTCATTCGTATAACCATCCAAAATACGGCACTATATCTGAAAATTTTTCTACTAGCTATTATGAATGGGATAGCATGCCAGCTATCATTTCAGCACCCAATGAGTATGTAGCACAATTAATGGCAGATTGCGGTACAGCTATAGATATGGAATACTCGGCTAACTCAAGCGGGTCATACGTAATTGAAAGTAAAAGTTGGCCTCAAACAGCTTGTAGTGAGTATGCTTACAAAACTTTCTTTGGATATGATAAAACGACTACACGTGGTTTGGAAAGAGAAAACTATTCTGATTCAGCTTGGATCGCCATTTTGAAAAACGAACTGGACCTTGGCAGACCTATGCAATATGCAGGATTTGGCGGTGGCGGACATACATTTGTATGCGATGGCTACGATGCTAACAATATGTTTCACATGAACTGGGGCTGGGGAGGCGTATTAGATGGCTTTTTTACCCTAAATTCATTAAACCCTGGTGGTGGTGGTATTGGTGCTGGAGAAGGAAACTACAACTCAGGCCAACAAGCTGTAGTAGGACTAAAACCTGCACAAGCGCTTTTATCTTCTGCTCCAATTTTTGGATTAAAATTAGCCTCTACACCCATACTTTCTGCTAATCCATTAGAAGCAGGAATGCCTCTTTCTGTCGATGTATCGCTCACTTATACTGGCGCTTCTCCACTTACTACAGACTTAGCGGCTTTATTGTTTAGTGAAACAGACGAGTTTATGAACGAAATCGAAGTTAAAACTGGGCAAGTATTTACAAATGGCGTTACCGTACCACTTACATTTAGCACGCCTGCTTTAAATGCTATACAGATAAAACAAGTAGTAGGTATCTACTCTAGCTTGCCAGGTGATAGCGTTTGGAGATTAGTGAACAAATTGACCTATACTAATCCAGTAAACATCAGTATATCAGGACCTGCAAACGATTTGAAACTTGCTGCTGCGATGGCAAAAACGCCAAACGTAGCTATTGCTAATACTCCGTTTTCAATTACTGCTTCTGTACAAAATACGGGCGCTACCAATTATAATGGTTCTTTAGTAGCTGATATTTTTGATGCCAACGGACAAATGCAGTTTACGCTCAAGCAACTTTACAATGTGCAAATAAATGCTGGAGCTACAGCTTCTAATCTTGTGTTTAACACCAGCAACCTTGGATTAGCGCCTGGTAGCTATTATGTAGCTATTTTTGATTCAGTAGCTGGTTCTTACCCATTAGTTTCCAACCTTTCTTTCCCTAATCCTGCAAGCTTTCAAGTCATAGAAGCTCCACTATCTCCTGATGCTTTTGAAGTAAACAACACACAAGCTACTGCGTTTTCATTGCCTGTAACGTTTACTGCTAATGAAGCACTTGTAAAAACTACTGGTTCGAATGTACATACAGGTGGAGATATTGATTACTACAAATTAGTATTGCCAGCTGGTTATAACTATGCTGTCACAGGTCGTTTACATGACGAGTACAGCGCTACAAATGGTCTTTTCTATTCTTGCGATATGAATGTGAGCTACAGCACTGGTGCCGCTTACTCAGATAGCTATGATGATACTATTCCTGCTACTATCAATCTTTTCAATGGCGGTACACTTACTTTTAAAGTAACCCCTTTCTATGCAGGCTTGACTGGTACTTACTTACTTGACCTAGTAGTAAAAAGAACGGCTAATGTGGGTATTGACGAAGTGGCGACTGCTAAAAATTTATTTGTATATCCAAACCCAACTGCTGATGAACTAAACATAGAAGTGAAAAATGCGGCTATGGAAATAAGCAACATAGAAGTGAAAGATAATGTTGGAAAAACGGTAAAAACATTTACCCATCCTACATCAAATACTACTAAAATAGACGTTTCTGATTTGTCAAACGGAATCTATATCTTGCAACTAAACGGCAAAGGTAAAGAATCAATTGCTAAGCAGTTTGTAAAAACTAAATAAATGAAATTATCACTCATTATAGGGATGGCAATCTTAGGGATTGCCATCCCTTTTTCTTGCACCATATCCAAGAAAACCACTACAACTATCGATATGAATCAAACTGGCCCACCTACCATCATCTATAAAACTAAGATGGATTATAGCCGAATGGTAGCGATTACATTAAATGATGATAAAACGGAAGTAGTAGCCTACCCTGACCCTACGGATATTTCAAAAAAAGCAAAGAGTGTTTATCCTACACTTCTTGAAAATGGTTTCTTGTTAGATAACAGAGGTGTATCAAAAAATGCTGTTTTTATCTCAATGACTTATGAAGAATATGCCAACTTGACTAGCGCACCATCGCTAAAAGAAATGTATGCTAAAATCTTAGACAAAAACCCTTTCACCGAAATGTATTTCTGTGGAAGCAGGTACAATTACAAAGAAATAGAAAAAGAGCTAAACCAATTTATAAAAACTAAGGATTTTAGTCATTTCAAGCAAATACTGCCTTAAAAAGTCAGACACTATGAAATCAAAAAAAGGGTTGTGAAGTCAAACTCACAACCCTTTTGGTTTTCTCAAAATGCGCAAAAAATAAAATTATGGTTTTAACACAATTCGCACTTCGCTAACGGTAATATTACCATCATGATCTTCGTAAGTGGCGCGAGCTTTAGCATCTATAGTACTAGCTACAGGTATAAAAAAACGACCATCAAAATCATAGCTTTTTACAGCATGAACATACTCATTTTTCGATGCCAAAATCGAATCGTTTGACGCTAACAAAATCTCTAATTTGCCTTCGTGCAAATCTTCATTATCACTAGCTGTACCAGTAAAATATATCGTATCGCCAGTCGCAAAGTTTTGGCCTACTGTCGGAGTCAGAATAGTAACTTTGGGAGATGTATCAACCACACCCTCTGTTTTTTTACATGCGGAAAAGGTAACAAATAGGGCAAATGCGGTGATGGCTAAAAATTTCATTTTCATAGTTGTTTATTTTTTTTATTGAGCAAAAAGTGGATTCTTGATAAAATTTTCATCAGTGAGGGTTTTCAAAAAAGCTATTATCTCGGTCTTTTCGGTAGCCGAAAGTGCAATACCTAATCGGCTATTTTGTTGAAGTATTGTATCGAGTGTAGCCGAGGTTTGGACTCCACTATCATAGTGGCTTAGTACTTGTTCGAGTGTTTCAAATCGCCCATCGTGCATATAGGGTGCTGTCTTTTCGACATTGCGAAGGCTTGGCACCTTAAAACAAAAATCATCCTCAGCTCGAAGGGTAATCAGTGAACGCCCCTTATCATTTGAGGTACGAAGACCGTTGTTTTTAAATGAATGATCCGTAAAAAGAATGCCGCTATGGCAACTTTGACATTTCTGTCGAAAAAGTTGAAGTCCATTATTTTCAGCAGTCGTAAAACTTGCTTTACCTGCCAACATTTGATCATACTTGCTATCGTTTGATATAAGCATACACATAAACTGAGATAACGCAAGAAAGACACGGGTGCCAGTCACCTCCTCTGTACCAAAAGCCGCTTTGAAAGCCGCCACATAAGTAGGGTCTGCTTTTAACTTATTGACTACATTACCTATAGACTCGTCCATCTCTACAGGATTTTGAATAGGATTTATCGAAAATAAATCAAGGTCAAAAACACCTCCATCCCAAAAGAAAAATGGCTGCCAAGCTATATTCTGGATGGGCGGACTATTTCGCGTACCAAGCTTACCTTCTATACCATGGCTGACATCATGACCAGGATGCGAGAATGCAGAAAACGATATATGACAATCTGCGCAAGCGATACTCCCATCGCGCGAGAGACGGCCATCATAAAAGATCTTTTTCCCCAACATGAAGCCCTCTTTGGTAACAGGGTTATTACCTGTCTTATATACTACAGCTGGAAAATTTGAGGGTGCCTGAAATCCCTCAAACATAGGCTCTTTATCTTCCTTTTTACATGCAGAGAAAAGGAATAGAGAGAATAAAAATACAAACGAGTTTTTCATAATCAAGTTTTAAAAAAATTCGGAGAGGTCTTTATGCTCTCTCCGAATTAATGTGATAATTTATTCACCGTGTAAATGGTCAAGTGTAAACATGCTCTTATAGTTTTCGGCTACATTAGCAGAAATAGGGGTAACCATAATCACCGGGGAGGTAGCTACGCTTATATTGTTTGGTCCATTGACTACTTTAAGTACATCCACATTTATATGGGCTTGAGGAGCACTCGATTTAGCTTCTCTTACTGCAGCTTTATCCCCACCAAAAAGGATGGTTACTTCTTTAATGTTGTTTACAGTAGGAGTAGTATATCCTCCAAATAACCCGATGTGATATTTAAATGGTCGAGTTCCAGATACTGAGTCCAAGCGTGCCGATGGTGATGTACCTTCGGTTTTTACAAAGATATAACCTGAGTTCCAAGCCCAATACATTTCAGCCCCAGCTCCAGATGGGTCCAATACACCTCTTCGTTCTGCTAGCGGTGCTACATTTTTGAGACTATCTATCCCGATGGTAAATGTAACGCCTGTATAGTTATTTTCAGGAACTCCAGCTAGTTTTATTTCTTGAGAAGCAGCATCATTTTCTTTTACTAAAAAATAGCTATTATCTCTTGGTACAGTGTATATAGAACCGTCCTCTTTTATCAGTTTGATATTACTTATATAATAATCAAATCTAGTGAATGTCAAGTCTTCATTAAATGAATTTTTGTAAGCAGTTGTATGGAGTACAAGGTCTGTGCTGCCAGCTCTATTATCGAAATGGAGCTCCATACCCCCTTTTTTATTTGAGTCAAAATCGCCCTTTTGCTCTTTTTTACAAGAAGAAAGTGCGATAGTAGCAATAGCTAAAATACTGAGTGATGTTTTGATTGTTTTCATGTTGTTTTTTTTTGATTAATTTTTTAAAAGAAATAATTGAACTGTACGGTACCCGTACCTTTTTGTTTGAGATACCCTTTAGATAGGGTTTGATATAATGGCTGTCTATATTTGCAAGCGAAACCCCAGTTTTGTTTGATACGAATATCAAGTGCTGCTTCTGTCGCAAAAATATGCCCACCACTTAGGGATACTCCATCACCTTTAAACTTGCTTTTTTCGAGATATTCATACACCATCGCTAATGATGGTATAAACTTATTTTCTGCCACTTGCTTACTGTATGCGCCCTTGACCCAACCTATTGTTCTACCCCCTATTTGCAGTTTATCGGCATTGGCAAAAGCATAGCGATAATTGATTCCTGCTGAGAAAGAAAAGTCTTTGGCCGACAACACATATTCTAGGCTAGGCGACAATAACCAAGCTCCAGTACCTGCTTGTATCAAAGGCGAAAAGCCTGCAGTATCTACTGATTTATGATACTGTCCAGTGGGTGCTTGAATAGTAAAACCTGGATACAATTTGTGTTTGGTTTTGCCCGCGACAATAGTAGGTATTTGCCCCACCATACCTAATGCTACATCGCCAAGACCAGTGTAAAAAGTGTTTACTTTGTCAATCCGCCTATTGAATGAAAAGGGTACATCGAGCGAAAAAGCTACACGATTTTTTACATTCCACCTGCCCGAAAAATTGAGCTGTTGAAAATAATCGCTATAGCGAATATCACTTTCCTTGCCAATGAGCGAAGGCAATAAAAAGCTATTTGCAGTGACTGTGTAACGTACGGCTAGCATAGATTGCAGTCCATTTACGATATGATCGTTAGACGAGGCACCCATACACATACCGCCACTACAGCAGCTTTGACCTATGGCTAGGCTAGTGCTGCCTATAAGCATAAGCAGCAGAAAATAATTTTTCAATTGAGTTTAATTAGAAATGAAGAAATATTGATTTATCAAATCAATAATCTACATGGCGGATGGGCGATATCCGATAGTGTCAATCCTTTGTAAATTGGATTTTGAAATACAGCATAATCGTTCACATTATCTCCAAAAAACAAAGGCTTTGGAGGCATACTTTCCATACATGGAGATACCCACACAAAATCCTGAAAAAGTTGACTTACTGGATAAGGTAAATTCTTCTTTTCTGATGCGTCTTCCTTGGTAATTTCTTTTTTGAGATAGCAATGTCCGTTACAATGTTTTTGAGGCTGATCTCGATTTTCGCACAGTTCAGCGGCTATCATATCTTGATTAAGATTAAAAGCCACTATTACCAATGCCTTATTGATAGATGCTCCCATCAACGCAAAGAATAAAAATATGGTTACTATTTTTTTCACTGCTGTAAAGTTAGTGAAAATAAAGAGAAGTACAATAAAAAAAGCCTGAACAGAGGTTCAGGCTTTCTTAAAAACGCTAAAAAATATTATTGTACATCACTCAACGTACGAATACTCATTTGAGCCCCATTGTAATCTGATGTCACGCCTACTACGGTCACTGTTCCAGTTGGATAATTTGCCGTTGAAAATGTTGCAGGCGAAGTGCCTATTTTAGTATAAAGAGTAAAAGATCCCGTACCATCATTCATAGTCACACTACCGCCCCATTTTCCGCTATTGCCCGAAAGGGTCACGCCAGTTACTCTTACAAGTCTCGATTCATAATCGTTAAAGTTTGCATTTAGTTGAGCAAGCGTCAAAGTGATGGGTTGTGGATTCGCAGCCCCCAATCTCACTACATTTGTGAGTGGTGTATTGCCGAGCTGCAAGAGTCCTCTAAAGTCGGACAATTCCGCACCCGATGTAAGCACCTCTACCGAATCGCCAACAGTAAATCCATGAGTGGCTAGCATACGACAAGTGATCCCTGCTGTACCATCTTGAACTACAAGATTTTTGCTATCAAAGTTATTTTCTGCATTGTTTGTGACCACTACTCCTCTTATTTTATTAGCACAAGGTGCCGGTATAGTTGCTCCTGTAAACAACGCTCTAAGTGTAGCAATACTGATATCCGCAGAACCACCAACAGTAGATCCATCGCAACGTGTATTGCTTACAGACTGTACATCATTTGCATTTCTTAAAGTAAGTTGCTTAGTAAAATTAGACCCTGATTTAAAAACAGTATAGATGGCAGTTACATCACATTTTGAAGCTGGTGTAGTAGTAGCCGCAAATCGAGAGTAGCCGCTAGTACGTATCGTAATGGTGTTTGAAGAACAATCTTGCAACACTCTATTTAGAGAACCTTTGTTTACTGCATCAGCATAAGGTTTAAAAATATCACCACAAGCAAACTCTACATTTTTCAATTTGATCAGCATGGATTGGTAAGTCACATTATCTAACTGCGCAATAGTGATTTCTTTAGGCTCTACAGTAAAACCCCATTTACCTCCCAACACTTTAGTTTTAGCGATAGTAGAACTCACATATCCCAAGTCAGGATAACCACCAGAGTTGTCGATATATCCTCCCATCTGTACTTGTCCAGAATATTCACCCAAAAACAATCCTTTACATTTTACAAATACTCTTCTTCCTACTGGATATTCAGTATAAAGAGATGAATTATCAATCTTAATTTGGATACCCGCTGTGGAATCCTGAATTGTAACTACTTTGTATAAGTTGCCATCTTTATCATCAGCGTTTACGATACCCATCACTACCCAATCATCTGTGATTTCTACAGGCGATGGTGAGCCAATGATATACTTAGACTTAAGCGTTTGAATACTGACATTAGCAACTACGTCTTTAGGATCTTCGCCTCCTGCGGGTGGTGCATCAAATTTGTCTTTCACACAGCCTGTGAGTGCGAAAAGAATAGCCGAAAATAATAGTGTCTTTTTCATAGTTATGATAGTTGAATTTATTCTAAATGTTTTTTTCTGAAATTTATTGCATTCTAAAGTTGAGCGAAATAAAATACCCTACGCCTCTAGCATATCGATATCGTGTACCAAATTTATCTACATTTTTATCAGTATAGTCAAATCGTAGCTGCTCTGCTGCACTAATAACTAGATTTTGGTTGTTAGTTATATTTGAAATTGAAGCATTGAAAATTAGATAAAATTTGTGTGATGATTTTATTTTAAGTGTTTTGTTCATATACCACGAGTAGCCCCCACGGATGTCCATAGTAAACTGTCCTTTCAATCTTTCTTGCCCCAAAACGGCATTCCATTGGGCTGAATTTTCTGCCAAACCACTCACTGCAGCTGAGGTTCTACGAGCTGGCGCTACTTCTACCCACATCCAGTCATAGTAATTGAAGTTCATGCTCACATTCCAAAATTTTGGTGAACGGTAGCGTAATGAAAACGACCCAGCTGCCTGAGGTGTACGACCTACATTTGCTCCTTTGAGATATACTGTCACATCATTTTCTAGGATACCTGGATCATTGTTTCTAGTCACAAACGCAGATGGACGTGATGTGTAAGTATAACGAGCAATATTGGCCACAGCAGATGCCCCGAAGCCTTTATATATCTCCGCATCTACGCCTATTTCCGCACCAAAATGGCGTTTGCCAACGCCTCTCAGCGAGTAGTTTACAAGGGTGCGATACTCATCATTGAAATAGGTAAGCGTCTGAATACCATCCATAAATTCTGTATAAAAGAAAGTACCTTTTGCTTTGATTTTTGGAGAATTGAAAAAGTAGCCAATTTCACCACTATATATTTTCTCACTTACAAGTCCGGGTATATAATCATTTTTGATTTGTGGTGCTAAGAAAGACTCTCTATAACTCGGTGCTACAGATTCGGCTATACCATTTAAAAAGATATAATTTCGGCCATTTATTTTGTACGAAATTCCTGCTTTTGCTTGATAGTTGAAAAATGATTTCACCCCCGATTTTCCTAAAGAATTATCTAAGAAAAGACCATTGCGCACGTTGCCCTCTCGCCAAAACGTACTGTTCGAAAACTGACCGCCAATAAAGAAATCAAGCTTATTAAACTTCATGGTCATCTGCGCCCATGCTTGAGTTTTATGAATAGTATTATTGTAGTCGTAGCTATAGTGGTCGCCTACTTTCAGAATTCTATTTGGATTATCAGCATCAAATTGGTTTGCCACTGCATTGTTTGGGAAATCGCGCTCTGCAAACGTATTGATATTTACATAAAAATCGCCCCCCAATAAATCCTTGAGTTGTTTATAGTAGTGCGTATTATTGTACTGATATGTAAATCCTCCAGCAAGTGATATATTTTCCGTAATGGTATGATTCAAAATCGCATTAAATTGCGCTTGATGAGAC
This sequence comes from uncultured Bacteroidota bacterium, assembly GCA_937894725.1. Classification (GTDB taxonomy): domain Bacteria; phylum Bacteroidota; class Bacteroidia; order Chitinophagales; family LD1; genus CALAYL01. Next base: position 9,711 of record CALAYL010000090.1, on the reverse strand, counting down.
TTTTCTACTCGATCACTCACTACATATCTTGACCAATTTCCATAGAGAGTCTGCCCACTGTTGTTTGCATTCACTACACTGTCATAGTTTCCTCTATTGGTTGCGTATATTTTATCCCATTGAATTTGAAGTGCTGCCGGGTTATTGCGTAGATAGTCTTCGGCTTCTGCTCTAGCAGTAGAATCTTCTATCAAACTTGGAAAGTTTTTATAATAATCTGGTGCAGGGTTTGTGGCATTATACCAATCGAGTCCAGAATATTTTGTAGTGCCATACTCATACATAGCGGCCAACATCACATTCGTCTTGGTAGTAGGCTTGTACTCATACGTTAGCTGAAAAACTGGAGTAAAATTGTTTCCCTCATTTTGGTTTCTAATTTTACCATCTTGGTAGCCCCATGAAGGATTGTAGTATTTCGTACCTGCCAGCTCTTGCATTTCTCGTGTAGATACTCCTGCTCTAGCTGAGCGAGTAGGCGCACCCAAAGTCGTAAAAGACAAGCTGTGCTTATTGCCAAACAACTTTTCGACCGAAAGGAAATAAGAATAGCCATCGTAGTAAGTACCTGGTTCGTATCCTTTTTCTGCCCATCTGCGTGCAAAAGCAGCCGCAATAGCCCAGTTCCCTTTCATAAATCCGGTAACATAGCTAGCTGATATACGATTTCTATAACGCTGATTGGTGACTGCATAAGAGGCATTGAGCCCTTTAAATAAATGCCCCGCACGAGTATCAAACATCAAGCCCCCACCTATTCCACCAAGGGTAAAAGTAGAATGTGCCATACCTACAAGTGTTTGTCTATTACGAAACATATCGTTCAATCCGCCCCATTCTGACCATAGCACATTGCCTGATTCAGGATTGTTCATCGATAGTCCATTGATAAGCACGCTAGTATGCTCTCCCCCCAATCCTCTGTAGCGATAAGCCCCTTGAGAGAGGGTAAACGAAGCGTTGGACTGAAACACATCGCGAGATGAGGCCAAAATACTGGATACATTTTGGACTGCTGTGTTATCTTCTACTTCTGACTCAGAAAGATTGACAATAGGTATATTCTCTGGATTTAAACTATTGTTGATGACAGCTACCGAATCTACAGACACTTGTGCATAAGTAGCTGTAGCAATAAAAAGTAGCGAAGTGAGTAGAATGTTATATCTCATAAAAATATTGCCTGTGAAAAATAGTTTGCAAAAATATCAAAAAATGTATGGCTTGTATAGCTTTGGCATGTTAATTTATTAGTCTTTGATGAAAATGTATTAAATACTGCTACATATATCTGTATTTTGAAGTACGAAAAACCATAAACTGATATATAACACTATATTTGCCCCACAAAATGCAATCCATTTGTTATGAAAAAAATAACACTCTTAATCGCTTCCACAGTCCTCATCTTTAGCTGTATTGCTCAAGAAAAAAAGAGCTATCAAATAGGCGTAATAGGCTTTTACAATCTCGAAAATTTTTATGACACTATAGATCAACCCAAAGTAAATGACGATGAGTTTACTCCAAATGGTCCTCGACATTACAACACTAGTGTATATACCAATAAAATAGATCGTCTAGTGGAGGTGCTTTCTAAAGTAGGCAAAGAGGAATCGCCAGACGGATTATCTGTTTTTGGTGTAGCGGAGATAGAAAACGAAAGTGTATTAAGAGACCTCATATCGCATCCAAGCCTTTCACCCCGCGGATACAAAATCGTACATTACGATTCGCCCGATGAAAGGGGAGTTGATGTGGGACTTATTTACAACCCAAAATACTATAAAGTTGAAGGCAGTAAATCATTGAGAGTACCACTGCCAGATGAAAACGGCTACAAGCGCAAAACTCGTGATGTGCTTTGGGTATGGGGCAAATACATGGGCGAAGATTTGCATATATTCGTAAACCACTGGCCATCGCGAAGAGGTGGAGAGGAGGCCTCAGCTCCAGGAAGAGCTATCGCTGCAAAAGTATCGAAAGACATCATCGACTCGCTCACTGCCCTAAACCCTAATACAAAATGTATCGTAATGGGCGATCTCAATGATGACCCTACTAGCCCTAGTTTAACAAAGGTGATTGGTTCAAAAGGGAAAATCGAGCAGGTTCAACCCGGTGGAATGTTTAATCCCTGGGTGGACTTTTACAAAAAAGGAATCGGCACTTTGGCTTACAACGATGCTTGGAACTTATTTGATCAAATCGTGATTTCATATGGATTTTTGGACAAAAAACAAACAGGCTTTTTTTACAAAGGTGCCTATATTTTTAAACGTGATTTTATGGTTCAGCAATCTGGAAAATATAAGGGCTACCCACTCCGCACCTGGGATGGCATGATATATGGCAGAGGTTATTCAGACCATTTTCCCACTTATATCGTAGTACTAAAAGCAGTAAATTAATAATAGCAACATGAACAACATAGGCACGTACCAGTCTCTCATTATCTCTCAAAAAGTACCTGATGGTTTTGTGCTGACAGACGATGATAATCTTACTTATTTCATGCCAGAAAATGAGACGAATGCTTCTTGGGCTGTGGGAGATACAAGAGAAGTGTTTACGTACTTAGGTAAAAACCAACTACCTACAGCTACTACACTAGAACCCCTTGTGACAATAGGTACATTTTCTATTCTCGAAGTGGTGAGGACAGATGCTAATGGCGCCTACCTAGACTGGGGTATGGATGTGCCTCTTTTTGTGCCTAATGAACAACAACACAAACCATTTGAGATGGGAAAATGGTATCTGGTATCTGTGCTTTGGGATGATGAAAATCAATGGTTGATGGGGAGTTCACAAATTACAGATATGCTCGACAACACGGATGTAGATTTCAAAATCAATGAGCCGGTAGAAATTATCTTTTACGAACAAACAAAGCTTGGCTATAACGTAATAGTGAACAATCGCCATCACGGTTTGGTATATCACGATGAAATTTTTCAAGAGGTAACCTATGGCGAACATACCAAAGGCTACGTGAAAAAAGTAAGAGAAGAAAACAAACTCGATATATTACTCCAACCTATCGGTCACGCTCGCATTGATGCCTCCGAAATGATCATCGTACGAGCCATCAAGGCCGCAAATGGCTTTCTACCCCTACATGATAAAAGCGAGCCACAAGAAATTATAGATACCTTGGGGATGAGCAAAAAAACGTTTAAAAAAGCCATAGGTGGCCTTTATAAACAAAAATGGATAACCATTGAAGAAAATGGCATTAGATTAATATAATAGGCTACAATTTCTTGTGTTTATTTGAAGGTATATCGAATACCCAAAAAACCTCTTATACCTTGGTTTGGTCCATACACATATGATGGGTCAAAAGTTAAACCATAAGGATTGCTTGGTGTCACTACAGCTTTACCCTTTGCATCAAACTGCACCTCTTTATCAAATGGATCATTTGCTCTAGCTATGATAAACTTATTCCCCCGGTTTGGTGTCCAGTTGAGCATATTTTTTACTCCTCCATAGATTTCAACTCCCACCTTAAACCTTTTAGATAATTGAATATTTTGAATACTCCACCAGGGTGATTGCGCACGCCTTGGATCATTTTCGCTCAATAGCGGCAAACGCATAGGGCTATACACATTACCTGTATAGTCTATCGTCAATCCTATTTTCCTAAAGGTATAGCCCACATTCCAAACACCCGTAAAATGTTCCGTAAAAAGTTGTCTTTTTTTGACTCTATTTTCAACGCTATAAACATCCATAAAAGTACCTCCGACAAGAAATTTAAATCCATTATTAAAATCAACGTCTAGATTTAGTGAAGCCCCTCTCGACACGGCATATCCGCTAAGATTATTATAAATTATTTTATTAGGGTCAGTAAGATAATCGGCAATAATTTTATTGGTAAAATAAGTGTAAAAAATAGTAGCATCAATACCTACAAATACCCCAGATTGAGTATATATCTTTTTCACAAAATTAATATTCCCATTCCACGAAGTTTCTGGTTTCAGTTTTTCTATAAATTCTACTTTTCGAGCGCCTGTAAGTGCTGCATGGTCTTCGCTATATACATTCGCCACCCGATATCCATTGCCGATACTAAAGCGCAAAATACTTCGCTTATTTTTAGCGTTCCACTTATAGTTTATTCGTGGAGTCAATATACTGCCATGTATTGAGTTGTAATCGTATCGTAATCCTAGCAATAGTTTGTTATTGGCATTTATAGCAATTTCATCTTGAATAAATATACCAGGCAAATGAGTATTTGATGGCCTATTTTTAATTAACCCCATAGTATCAAAAGAAGCGGTAGCAGCAGTGTTGTCATCATAAAAAGTATAGCGAAAAGTAGCCCCTACCAAAAAATCGTTACCTTTTAGCTGTTTATTCCATGTCAATTGCCCAAAGGCTACATATTGCTGTGCTATATAAGGAGTAATGCCATATGCGCTATTTTGGTCGTGTCCATTTGCACTAAATTGTAATATTATTTTTTCATTAAATGGCAGTTGGTAAGTACCGAATATCTCCCAGCGTTTTGTATATATACTCTCTCCATATACGCTATCGCTACCCCTAAATTTTTTCGTCCAATGCATCTCTCCACCCCACCTATTTTCATAGACATATCGCCCTGCCAACGAAAAGACACGATTCGATTTTCGATCAAAACTCCATTTATTAAATACAGAAATTCTATTTTGGAGCGTTACATCTGTGAATCCGTCATTATTATTATCGATAGGCAATGCGTAGTTGAAAAAACTAGCCCCAATGAGCGATTGCACTTTTTTACCTGCGTAAAACTTACCGGCTATGTCTATATTTACTTCTCCCCAACTGGTGGCAAAAATATCAGTAGCTAATTTAGGTGCATTCGTTGGCTGCTTTGTAATTACATTGATTAATCCCCCTACTGCTTCACTACCATACAATGTAGATGCTGGCCCTTTCACTACTTCTACCCTTTCTATCAATGACTGAGGTATTCCACTCAAGCCATACACTGTCGATAGACCACTCACTATCGGCATTCCATCAATGAGTATCATAGTATATGGCCCTTCGAGTCCATTGATATGTATATCGCCAGTATTGCAAATATTGCAATTGAGTTGGGGTTTTACTCCATTTACATTTTGTAGCGCATCAAACAAAGAAGGTGTAGGATTCGCTTTAAAAAATTTACTCGAATAAAGCTCTACTGGCACAGGACTTTCTAATCTCGAAACCTCCTTCATAGTACCAGATACTACTACTTCATTGAAACTCGATTCGCTTTCAATCAATTCAAAATTGACTACCCGAACCTCACTAGCCTTTAGTGTGATGATGCGCTCTACAGTGTTAAATCCGATGGCAGATATGACCATCGTATAAACACCAGGAGCTATATTGGATATTAAGTAGTTGCCTAAGGTATCTGTGGGAGATCCTATTGATTTATTTTTAATAATCACATTAGCATACTCCACCGATTTGCCATTTGAGCTAACTCGCCCTTTTATTGTAGCTGTTTGCGCTATTGCAGTAGTACTCAAAAATAGCACCATTATCATTAAAATACATCTACTAGTCCTATTTTGATATTTCATTTATCCAATTTTAAAGTTTTGCGAGTTATTATCACAAAAGTATAAAGTTAGATTTATCTAACAAATTGTTTAGGCATGATTATTATCATATCATTTATCTACTTAAGTTTTATATTTGAACATGAATTCACTAATCGAAGAAAACTACCTAAAATCGCTATATATACTCTCCACTGAAAATGGAGAAGTAAATGTAAATGACCTATCGAAACATTTAGGCATTAAAATGCCCACCGTCACAAGCATGATGAAAAAATTAGCGATCAAAAAGTTAGTTCATTATGAAAGCTATAAACCACTCCGCTTGACCGAAAGAGGGAAAAAAGAAGCTGCGCTTATCATCCGAAAACACCGCCTTACCGAAATGTATTTAGTAGAAAAAATGGGATTCGGATGGGAGCAAGTACATCAAATTGCAGAACAAATTGAGCACATTCACGCTCCAGAGTTTTTTGAAAAAATGGATGAGTTACTACACTTTCCAAAAATAGATCCACACGGCTCTCCTATTCCAGACAAAAATGGCAAGGTAGCTTGGAAAGAATATAATACCCTAAGCAAATATAAAGCTGGCGATAGCGTAATTTTAGTTGCAGTAACACATTCTTCTAATGATTTTCTAAAATACCTGAATAGTAGAGAAATTCATCTTGGTCTAAAACTAAAAGTAATATCGGTAGAATCTTTTGATGGAGCCATGGTAGTGAGCTACAAAAAACATGCTGCTGAAACAATGAGCCTTACAGCTTGCGAAAGACTGCTAGTTGAAAAAGCGTAATAAAATCTACCATTCTGTTTTAGACTACACTTTTCACTTCCAAAATCAAAGCCGCTTTACAAAAAAAGCCCCGATGAAATTCATCGGGGCTTTCTGATAATACAAATTTCGATTAGTTAAATCCAGGACCTGTTTTTGTAGTTGGGTCTGGCTCGCTCTTTTCGTATAGAATTTCTGGAGCTTCCTCAGGCTTGTCAGGTATGATTCTAAACTCAACAAGTCTCATTCAATCCTCCAATTCTTAATCCAAAAATTCTCCATCCTCCTCATCTGCTAATTTGCTAATCAAACAATCCTCTCATTCAATCCTCCAATTCTCAATCCAAAAATTCTCCATCCTCCTCATCTGCTAATCCTCCATCACCAACTTGCCATGCCAGCTATGTTCTCGGAGGCTCACGGCTACGGTATAGACACCTCGGGGTAGGGCAGGTAGATTGATGATTTCTTCATTGCGCACGGTTTGGGTATAGACGGCTCTGCCGAGCAGGTCATAGAGATTGAGCTGGGCAGATTCTCGGAGCAGTATGCGGTCTAGCAGTATCTCTAGCAGTAGCTGCCCTTGGGTAGGATTAGGGTAGAGCTGCACGCCTAAGCGGGTAGGCTTGGCTACTTCTCGGATACCTACGGTGGTGTCTATCCATACCCTGAGTGTATCATAGCTCCACCAGATACCCGCGCAGTCGGTTACGCTATCTCTCAGGGCTACGATGTAGGTACTACTCTGGGTAGGGCATACCGTAGGCTGTAGCCCTGAGCCTACTAGGCTCAGGCTACTATCGGCATACCTATACCACAGCACTGTATCGTAGGTAGCGATACTGGGCTGGGCGGCTAGTTTTATACACTGCCCCTTGGCTATACTCGTATCTTTACTGCCCCCTACACTCACTGCTCCTCCATCTACAGGATAGATGTCAGATAAGGAGTCGATGTAAACATTCGTAAAATAAAAATTCACATTACCATCCTTTAGATAGCATACTCTAAATTGGATAAATTCATAATCTACAGAGGGAGTGATAAGCATGGGATAAATCTTCCAAATGGTATCTAAAAGTGGAGAATGCCATAGTAGCTCTGTTTTACTACAACTATCAGTATTCCCCCAAATACATAAACCTGCATCGGGATAAATATTGAAATTAGTATATGTTCTAGCTATAGCGAGACGAAATCTATACAGTTTATCTTTTCTTAGGCTACAACTCAGCTTTTGCCCTATAGATCCTTGCCAGTTGTAATTTGCTCCCCCCCCTAATGCTACAAAACTGTTCCCTCCATATGCTATATTTGGAAGTACAGCAAAACTATCATAGCTAGGCACAATCGCCCAAAGTTGTTCGCATGAATAAAAACTGTTTAAAACACATGGAGAAGTGGTACATGTGCTCATAGAATTGTAAGAACCACCGCATTCCCTAAAGCATTTATTTCCTTCAAGGCCCTTATTTTGAACTATGATTTGTGATTTAACAAACAAACAAATAAACAAACAAATAAACAAACGAAATGCTTATTCATACAATACTAATTTAGATTTTACCACTGTGCCACTATCGGATGTAAACAATATATGATAAATACCCTTAGCCTCCGTTAGGCTTAGGATATTTACTCCTGCTTGTAGCTTTTGTTCAGTAATCTTCCTGCCTAAGGCATCTACTACCGATAGTGTACCATTTTCGCTACTAACTATATTCACGGTTTGGTTGCGCATAGATGGATTTGGGAACAATTCAAATATAAAACTATGCTCACTCTTAGTTTGCATGCTCGTGTTTTCAGGATCTGTTTTATAACTACCGTATCGCTCTAAGCATCTATCTTGAAACTCAAAACTAGTATGCTTGTGGATACCCTCCCAGATAGCTCGGGCATAAAAGACGGATGCGCCTCCCTCTACATAGCATTGGCTCGCTATTTTGTGGAGCAGTTCCTCCACAGACTGTGGCAGACTATCTTCTATGATTTCGAGGCTATCAGTAGGGTTGATAGGTACTATAGGGCGTAAGTATTTTAGCTCTATATCGGTGAGTAGCTGCATATTCTTTTCGTGCTGATTGTCCACTTGCTTTTGGAGGTTTTCGGCTTCGGCTAATTGTTTGCCGGCATCTGTCAGCTCCTCTTCTCGTAGTTTTTGCCAAAAGTCTAACTTCTCTTTATAGCTATCCATAGAGGCATAATAGAGTTTGAGTATAGTAGAAGAATCTAAAAGAGCCGTATCGCTTTTTAGTTGCTGATAGCTAGCTTGTTTTTGCCATAGATACTGCCCATACTCGAGGGTATCGGTAGTGCTAGGTGGCACCCGCTGGGCAAAAGCCTCTAGCTCAGCTACCTTAGGATTAGCCATACGAGCGGCTATAAAAGGGGGCGTTTGACAATAGGTAGGCGAAGAAGTAGAATAGGTGTTATTAAAATGTTGAATTAAATTAGAGATTCCGCCTCCAAGGTAAGTACTCAAATTCTGCGTAAAATCAATACTAGCATCTGCCCCCATACGGTAGTAGTAGGCTTGGGTGGGAGTATTGATATTGTTGTTATAATAGCCGAAGTGGTTAGATGCCGTGCCGATAGGCATGAGACTTTCGAGCACTCTATTCTCATTGGTGGTCTTAGCGAAGGTACCACCCACAAGCACTCCGCCTTGGTCGCCTATGCTGCCATTGTTATAGAGGGCTATATGGGTTTGATTATCTATCATACCGCAGTCGGTGATGTCCACATTGTTTACCCCGCTATATGCCATGCCCCAGTTCATCAGCTCTATACTATCACAGCTTATGATAGCCTTAGACCAAGGGAAATATCTTGGATTATTTTGCTGAATAAAATGGATGCCAATGAGCTTGCTTTGTAGATTACTAGTATTGGCATACCCAGAGGTGTAATCGGAACTGAGAAGATTAAATAAATGTCTATCAGCTATCGTGATATAGTTATGCCTAATCAATGGAAATTCGTTCGCTGTTTCAATACCTACTCTAGGATTTGCTGGATTAAAATAGGTAGGTGTGTTATACGTAGGTAGAGCTATAAAATTATTCTCATAGTTGAAGCCCGTATTGCTGTTTGAGCGGATAGCATACTGACAGTTATATATTTTATTTTCACTTACAAAAAGAGTTCGAGATGGTCGGGTGAGGGTAGATCTTACATTGTTGCCTTGCAGATTGATAGCAACGGTAGAAATGCTAGTTCTGCTAAAGCATTCAATAGTATTATTGAGAATATTAAATCCCGTTTGCGAGTTATTGGCTATAAAAATACGCATATCTCGTCCTCGTTTAGCGTAGCGTAGCGTAACGAGGATGCACCTCTCTTTTCGTTTTTAACGAATAAATCATA
>CALAYL010000089.1 GCA_937894725.1 uncultured Bacteroidota bacterium | reverse complement strand
CAATGCACAATATTTTCTCGGTTGGACAAATTTTAACTGAATTGGGTTTCAAAATTTTGAATGTGATTACTTGGGAGAAAACAAATCCGCCTCCCAATTTTTCTTGCCGATTTTTCACCTATTCAACCGAGCAAATTATTTGGGCTAGAAAAAGCGAAAAGGTGCCTCATTTTTACAACTATGAATTAATGAAGCAATTGAATGATGATAAACAAATGAAAGATGTTTGGAAACTTCCTGCAATTGCTCCTTGGGAAAAAGCTTGCGGTAAACACCCGACACAAAAACCACTTTCGGTATTAACTCGTTTGATTTTAGCATCTACAAAACCAAATGCTTGGATACTAGATCCTTTTACTGGTGGCAGTACTACAGGTATTGCAGCTAATTTAGCAAACAGACGATTTTTAGGAATCGACCAAGAGGAAGAATTTTTGAATATTAGTAAAAAACGAAAATTAGAAATTGAAAATCCTGCAACTGCAGAACTGTTTAGAAATAGAATTGCGGGTTTCATTGACAAAAAACAATTTTCGTTGTTTATTGAAAACGAAGCACCAACCACGGACATTAAAGTAGCACTTGGTTTTTGTCGTGCTAAAGAACTCAAAACATTAAAGACTAGTAAGACATTTTATTTCCACGCTATTGAAAGCAACAATGCAGTTAAAGACTTTCCTTCGGGCATTCTTGATGCCACTAGACTGTTGATTTATTCGGGAGGCAGAAGCAAACCCATAGTTTTAACAGGACTGTACTCCGAAATAAAATCAATAGAACTCAAACACAAATCGAAAATTAAAGGCAAAGAAAAATCGGAGACAGAATTTTATTATGAAATTATTTTAGAGGACTGTTTCAAAGAATCGGACGACTTGAAATTTGCAATAAATACAAAAAAACTATTTGACAAATCAGACAACAAAAACAGCAAGTTATTGCAACAGTTTTTACCTGCATTAACAACGTGGGACAGAGTACTAAAATCTATAAAAATACCATCTAACGCCTCATAATGTATTTACTTTTCTATATTGTTTAGCTAGCTCGAGCTTAAAACTCATACCTTCTCAATCTATCATCACATAGCGCAGCGAAACGAGTATGCTTTCAGATTTTGCATACCACAAAGCCGTCAGACATTAGGTAAATGGAAAATGTACCTAGTTTTTATCTAAATTTTGAGCTACTCTCTTTATATTGTAATTTTAAAAAAAAAACATGAACGATATTCACATCACTAAAGCATCTGGAATACTAGCACCTTTCAAAAAAGAGAAGCTAAAGCAATCGCTCTTGCGCGCTGGGGCAAATTCGGAACAAGCAGATGAAGTGGTATCGAAAATTTTAGCCTTGCTAGTGGAGGGTATGTCAACCCACAAAATTTATAAAACGGCTTTTCGCTTATTAAAAAAATCTTCACGCCCTATGGCTGCCAGATATAAACTTAAACAGGCCATTTTAGAGTTAGGCCCTTCGGGATATCCTTTTGAACAATTTGTAGCAGAAATCTTGACCTATCAGGGCTATAAAACCCAAGTGGGTGTGATTGTACAAGGCCATTGCGTAAGCCACGAAGTGGATGTGATTGCCAAAAAAGACAATCATCATGTAATGATAGAATGTAAGTTTCACAACAAACAAGGGTATGTATGTGATGTAAAAATACCCCTTTACATACAATCTAGATTCGTAGATGTAGTAGCATCTTGGAAGAAAATCGCAACACATTCCAATACGTTGTATCAAGGATGGGTGGTTACCAATACTCGTTTTTCAGAAGATGCCACCCAATATGGGAGCTGCATGAATTTGAATTTGGTGGGCTGGGATTTCCCCATAAAAAATGGATTGAAAGATTGGATAGATAGCTCGGGCTTGCACCCCATTACTTGCCTTACTACACTTACAAAAAGAGAGAAACAACTCTTGCTCGACAAAAAAGTAGTGTTGTGTAAAACGCTGCATCACAATTATGCCCTGCTGCAAAGCATCGGAATCAGGCAGCCTCGACTCCAAAAAGTGAAAGAAGAATGCTCGGTTTTAGCTGAAGCATCAGTGGTAAAAGCGTATTAAAAAAGTGAACACAAAACATGGCTATACCTATTTTGAAGACAAGTTTGAACAACGTGGGTACAAACAAAATTTGGATATATTGTGCTGATAGAAATAAACAACCTTTGAAAAATAAATAGGCAAATGAAGATGAATTTTCAATCGGCAGAAGATGCAGTAAAGGGAGTAAAAAGCCACCAACGTGTATTTATACATGGCAGCGCAGCCACTCCCACCTTGCTTTTAGAAGCTCTTTTTGCAAGAAAACAGGAATTGAAGAATGTAGAGTTAGTCAGTATTAGCACGCTGGGAAACATTTCATTCAATACCAAAGAATTAGGCGATAGCTTTTTTGTTAATTCACTTTTCGTTTCCAAAAATGTGAGAGACATTGTAGATAGTGATCAGGGCGAATATGTGCCTGTTTTTTTGAGTGAAATACATTTGCTTTTCGACAGAAACATCCTACCCCTAGACTTTGCATTTATACAGGTATCACCTCCCGATAAGCATGGGTTTTGCTCTCTTGGCACTTCGGTAGATATAGCACGCGCTGCTATTAAAAATGCAAAACAGGTAATAGCTCAAGTAAACAAACAAATGCCTCGCACACATGGTGATGGTATGATTCACCTGAACGAAATAAACATATTGGTAGAGGTAGATGAAGCTTTGCCTGAGGTCAGTTATCGAAATAAAGTAGATGAAACAGCACTCAAAATCGGTGAATATTGTGCTGAGTTAATTGAAGATGGCTCAACCTTGCAAATGGGAATAGGCGCAATACCGGATGCCGTTTTATCTTGTTTGCACAATCACAAAGATTTAGGCATCCATACCGAAATGTTTTCGGATGGTATTATCCCATTGGTCGAAAAAGGAATTGTCAACAACAAATACAAAAAGAAACATCGAGGCAAAATTGTAACCAGTTTTGTCATAGGCACAAAAACATTATATGATTTTATTGATGACAATCCCCAAGTTGTTTTTTTAGAAGCGTCCTATGTCAATGATGCTTCGGTGATTCGCTTAAATCCTAAAGTTGTGGCCATTAATTCCGCCATTGAAATTGATATTACGGGACAGGTGTGTGCCGACTCCATAGGTACATTTCAATATTCAGGTGTAGGTGGTCAAATGGATTTTATCAGAGGGGCAGCCTTATCCGAAGGTGGCAAACCCATTATTGCTATGAAATCAACGACCAAAGAAGGATTGTCAAAGATAGTGCCTTTTCTGAAAAATGGAGCAAGTGTAGCAACTACTAGAGCTCATGTACATTATGTAGTCACGGAATTTGGCGTAGCTTATTTATTTGGAAAAAACCTACACCAGCGAGCATTGGCATTGCTCCAAATTGCTCACCCCATGCACAGAACATGGTTAGCGGAAGAAATATCGAACAGATTTGGTATGTCACTACCATCAAGACACAATAAAGCATAATATTAATGCCAAAACATTCGCCAAACCAAAGACATCCTTTTTCTCTAAGCCTCTAGCCATTTGTTAATCATCTATAAAAAACCATTCTAACGATTTGTAGGTGTAAAATATTAAAACTACATTTGTAAGTAAGTATTCACTAACACAACAAAAAACAAACATCATGCACGGGAAAAACAACATCGCTATAGGCTTCTTGACCATGGGCTTCTTTATGGCTTATGGATTTTTGCTCATCTATCTCAGAGACTTTGCTCCCAATGCTACAGAATGGGCGGCTTCTTACGGTGAGGGAAAGCATTTTGAAACGAGATTAGCCCACGTACATGGCAATCTATTTGCATTTCTAAATATCCTTATGGGCTATTTACTTTTGCACTTTAAAGACCAACTCAAAAACACTACAGCCATTTCCTGGCTAGCATTGACAGGCTTACTAATGCCCATCGGTATTTTGACTGAAGTTTATTTAGGTCTGCCACCAGCATTGGTCTTGATAGGTGCCATAGCTGTGACTGCCGCTGTGGTATGGATGGGAATTTCGTTCATGAGTTTAAAGCTAAACAATGCCAAATAGAGAATTTACAGAAAGGCAAATAGAAATCATGGAAGCGGCTACGCTCCGGATTGATAAATATGGCATACAGGAGTTGACTATAAAAAACTTAGCTGCCGATTTGAATCTATCAGAAGCGGCACTATACCGTCATTTCAAAAGCAAAAATGAAATATTGTTGGGTTTGCTGACTTATTTTATCATAGAAATGGGCGACCGAATTTCGAATATAATGATGACAAATGAAGAACATCCATCGGTGCTCTTAAAACAATTGTTTGCCTCTCAATTAAATACTTTTGTGAAAAAGCCAGCCATAGTGAGTGTTATATTTTCGGAGGGCATTTTTCAATTCAATAAAGAACTTTTAGAAAAGGTTTCGGAAATGATGACATTGATGCAAAAAAACATCAATCTGCTCATAGGCAAAGGGCAAAATGAAGGTAAGTTCGCTACGCTTTTAGACAAAGAGGCTATTACTACTATCATCATGGGAAGTATGCGTATGGTCGTACTAAAATGGAAACTATCGGGCAACAAATCGAAGCTCGTAAAAGACGGAGAAAATATTTTGAATGGCATCTTAAAAATGATAGAAAAATGAAAAAGTACATTCCCAAAATAGCCGCAGCTGTATTAGCTGCATTTGGTTTAATCACTTTGTTTTTGAGCAGCTCTATTATATTCGATTTGTTTGGTATCAGAGCCCAAGAGGGCAACTACGTTTTGTTTGTGGTATTGGCAAATTTCGTGAGTAGCTGGCTATATCTCCTAGCGGCTTTTGGTTTCATAAAAAACAAAGCGTGGACATCCAAAGCTTTAGGTATTTCCTATATCATTTTAATGATCGCATTTATTGGATTAATAAACCATATCAATAAGGGCGGAATTTTTGAAACTAGGACGATTGGCGCTATGATATTTAGGACTTCGTTTACCTTGTTTTTTACAGCAGTTGCCTACTTTACTATAAATAGACACAAAATCTAAAAACAGCATTTATCACAATTAAAACCCAATGGGAATGAAAACCAGCACAAAATTAACAGCCGTAACCCTTTTAGCTAGTATGCTAATAGCAGGATGCAACAATGAAAGCGCTTCAACACAAACAGACGCCACCGCAGCAACTGAAACAAAATCAACCTTTGACTACCTCAAAGCTGGCAAAGATTTAGCTATACAAACGAAGTCTAACCTCTCGAAAAATTTGATGTCAGCGATTGGAGAAGGTGGGTCTGAAGGTGCAGTCGAATTTTGCAATATCCATGCTATCCCGATTATGGACAGTATGTCGCTAGCGCTGGGTGCAAAAATAAAGCGGGTGAGCGATAAGGCTAGAAATCCAAACAATCAAGCCAACGAAGCTGAATTGAATTATATCCAAAATTGGAAAAACGCAAAAGCAAATGGAAAAGAACATCCGCCTGTCATCAATGAAATAGATGGGAAAATGGTCGGCTACTACCCTATCGTTACTAACCAAATGTGTTTGCAATGTCATGGAAACATAGACAAAGACATCAACACAGCCACCCTCACCAAAATCAAAAAACTATACCCCACAGATCAAGCTACTGGCTATGCTGATAACGAGATAAGAGGAGTTTTTGTAGTAGAAATGGATAAAAAATAAACACTATGAATATTCAAGCATTACATCCAAAAGAAAAACCACTTTCCGCAATATCCTTGTTTGAAGGAAAAGAAGGTATAACCAAAAGTATGCACTTGGCAAAGGGGGCAGAATTACCAAAACATATAAGCAAAACACCTGCGCTACTCATTTGCCTTATGGGCGAGATTGTGTTCGAAAATGAAAAAGGATTGAAAGAAATTTTGAAGCAAGGCGATTATGTAAACATTGAACCAATGGTCAATCATTGGGCAAATGGAATTGCCGATAGCTATCTATTATTAATTAAATAACTCATTATGGCAAAGATAGTAATATTGGGAGCAGGAATAGCAGGACATACAGCTGCGGGACATCTCAGAAGAAAATTATCCAAAGAACATGAAGTATTGGTGGTATCGCCAAACAGCAATTACCAATGGGTACCTTCAAACATTTGGGTAGGCACAGGACGTATGAAATCGGAGAGTATCATTTTTCCTTTAGCTCCATTATATAAACGAAAAGGAATAGGCTATAAGCAAGCAAAAGTGATCTCGTTTCACCCCGAAGGAGATGCCACGGAAACGAAACCTTATGTTTTGGTAGAATATGTTTTTGGCGTAAATAAAGGCACACAAGAAAAAGTAAATTACGATTTTTTGATTAATGCCACGGGGCCAAAACTAGCATTTGAACTCACGGAGGGTATGCAACCTGGCACAAACAAAGCCTATTCTGTATGTACGTATGATCATGCCGAACACGCATGGAAGGGATTAAAAAATCTCATTGCAGACATTAAGACTACTGGTAAAACCGCCAAAATAGTAATAGGCACAGGACATGCTAAGGCAACTTGCCAAGGAGCTGCTTTTGAATATATTCTCAATGTAGAAAGAGAGCTAGTAAGACATGGAGTGAGAAAAAAAGTCGAATTGACTTGGCTCTCGAATGAGTACGAACTAGGCGACTTTGGTATGGATGGCATGTTGCTTACTTATGGCAATCAGACGATGACCTCTAGTGAAATGGTAGAAATGGTTTTTGCCGATAGAGGTATCAAATGGATATTGGGCGCTGGGGTAAATAAAATTGAAGAGGGTAAAGTTTCGTACGAAAATCTAGAGGGAGAATACAAAACAGCGCTATTTGATTTTGCGATGCTGATACCCGCATTTTCTGGACATGGCTTTAAGGCATTTAGTAAAACAAACGAAGATATTACGGATAAACTCTTTAAAGGATTTATGCTTGTAGATGCAGATTACACTCCTAAGCCTTATGAAAACTGGTCGGTAAAAGATTGGCCAGAAACCTATCAAAATCCGAGTTACCCAAACATCTTTGCGCCAGGTATAGCATTTGCACCTCCGCATTCAATCTCAAAACCTAGAAAGAGTAAAAACGGTACAGACATTTTCCCTTCGCCACCTCGCACAGGTATGCCTTCGGGCATCACAGCCAAATTAGTAGCAGACAATATCATTGACACAATAGCAAAGGGCTCCACATCATTAGAGCATAAAGGGTCGATGGGCAATATGGGTGCAGCATGTATAGCCTCGGCTGGATATGGAATACTCAATGGTAGCGGTATCAGTATCACTACCTTTCCGATAGTTCCCGACTATGAAAAACACCCCACTACGCATGGTAGAGTATTATCCAAAACCTTTGGCGATATAGGTTTGGCGGGTCATTGGTTGAAACTTACGCTGCATTATGCATTTATTTACAAAGCCAAAATGAAACCTTTTTGGTGGTTAATTCCTGAATAAAAAAATCACAAAATCATGACACAGAAAATATCAAAAACAGATCGCTGGCTTATGTTCAATCCCATATTTCAACTATTTAAATACATTTATTTAAGCCTAAAAATATTGGTGATAGTAGCTGGCGGACATGGCGGCACTAAAGACAAAAACAAACTTTAAAAAAAATTATCCAATGAAGTTAGTAAATATTCACAAACCAATATTCACAGTGGTCATATGGCTATTGACCTATAGTAGTATTTCGGCTCAAGTATGGTCGCTAGAACAATGTATTGACTCAGCTACGGCACACAACAAAAACCTATTGATGAGTAGAAATAATATGGCCATAGGTGAGCAAAGACAAAAAGAAGCAAAGGCAAATTTGATACCCAAGCTTACGGCTAATGCAGATTATAAGTATTTTATCAATCTGCCTTATCAACTCATGCCACTATCTACCTTTAATGCTATGGCACCAGAGGGTCAATTTATAGAAGCCCAATTTGGCGTACCACACAATATCAATGCAAATTTACAACTGGCGCTACCCTTATATAATCCACAACTTTATGGCGGTATAGAAGCGTCAAAAATAGCATCAGAACTAAGCGAACTGCAATACAAAAAAACAGCGGAGCAAATCTATTTTGAAATTGCCAACCTCTACTACAATGCCCAGTTGCTACATCATCAATTGGATTTTATTGACAGCAATCTCACAAATGCAGAAAAGCTTTTGAAAAACATTGAATTGCTAAAAGAGCAGTCCTTAGCAAAAGGCACAGACGTGAGTAAAGTAGGATTACAAATAGCACAACTGAATACCCAAAAAATAGCGATAACCAGTAAATACACCCAAGTATTAAATAGCCTAAAATTTGCCATGGGCACTCCCCCCGAAACCTCGCTAACCATAGATCCAAATATACAACTTGACAATATAAGCGAAAGTAGTCCAAGTACCAATCTTGATGTGGACATAGTCCATACACAAAAAAAACTACTCCGTACTGAACTCAGTACACTCAATAAATCACGCTTTTTACCAGCTTTAAATCTAGTAGGGAGCTATGGCACTACAGGTTTTGGATATGACAAAAAACCGAACGGCTTTATCAAGTTTTTTCCCATCGGTTTCGCTGGTATTCAGCTTTCGTATCCATTGTTTAATGGTACGGTAACACAACGAAAAATCAATCAGAAAAAAATCGAATTGCAAAATAACGAGCTACAAACAAACTTGCTCAATGAACAAAATAATATGCAGATAGAAAATGCAACATTGCAAAGATTCGTTACCCAAAAATCTGCGGCAACTTCTGGTGAACAAATAGCGCTTGCTACTACTATTTATACGCAAACAATGTTACAACAAAAACAGGGCACAGCTAGTCTAAATGACGTATTGCTTTCGGACAATGCGCTTAGAGAAGCTCAACAGCTATACCTCGCTGCAATTGTTGATTATTTGAAAGCAGAATTGGAACTCAAAAAACTCACCGGAAAACTCAGCACTAAACATTAAGAATTATCTATTAAAAAATCATAAAAATGAATTGGAAAAAAATCATAAGAATTGTAGCAGGCATCGTAGTCCTAGCCATTGTTGTTTTTAAACTAAAAAGCAATAAAGAAATTGCGCAAAACAAAATTTATCAATACGATAAAAATCAAACGATCAATGTGCAAGCAGATACTATAAAGCGTAAAAATTTAAACGCAGACTTTTCTTACACTGGCACATTTGAGCCTTACAAGGAAAGTAAAATCAGTGCCGAATCGCAAGGCAAAATAAATACCGTATTGGTGGATGCAGGTAGTATGGTGAGCAAAGGACAAACACTCATACTACTTGACAATGCGCTGCTAAAACTGCAATTGCAAGCCATAGATATTCAAATTGAAGGTTTAGACGCGGATGTAAATCGATATACCATTTTAGCTAAAGCAGATGCCATACAAGGGGTACAATTAGAGAAGGCAAGTTTAGGTCTAAAATCTGCAAAGGTACAAAGAGCTACACTGCAAGAGCAAATCAACAAAACCATCATTAAAGCGCCTTTTGCAGGTGTGGTAACAGCCAAATTAACCGAAGAAGGTGCATTTGCAGCACCAGGCGTACCGCTGCTTCAAATCACAGAGATTAGCAACTTAAAGTTTACTATAAATGTACCTGAAAGCGATTTAAAACAATTTAAGCTAAATCAAACTTGCCCAATCATTGCAGATGCTTACAGCGAAATCGAATTGAATGGAAAAACTACAATGATAGGAAGCAAAGCCAATATGGGTAGTAGTTTCCCTGTACAGTTTCTTGTAAAAAATACCGCAGATTTAAAAATAAAATCAGGGATGTTTGGTAAGCTGAATTTAGAAAATTCGGTAGCAGAAATGGGTATTATGATTTCTTCTTCTGCAATTATCAATACCGCAAATCAAGATCAAGTGTATGTGGTAAAAGATGGTAAGGCTGTTTTGAACAATATTACTATTTCGAAAAAAACACAGAGTAATGCAATTGTGTCCGAAGGGTTAAACGAAGGCGATATTGTTATTACGAGTGGCTTTATAAATCTCTTTGATGGGGCTACCGTTTCAATAAAGAAATAAAACCGATAAAATGAAAGAGAATATAATACAACAGGGGCGTTCTGCTTTTGCAATACAAGTGGTAAATGCCTATAAATATAAAGAAATCGAAATAAACTTATTATTTAAAACTCTTCCATTTTCAAACAGTTTAAGCAACGAAATTTTTAATTCCTAATTCTAAACCGACTATGAATATCACAGAAATCTCCATAAAACGTCCTTCTCTCATCATCGTACTTTTCAGCGTGTTTACCTTACTAGGGGTGATAGGATTCAAAAGCTTGAGCTACGAATTGATGCCTGATTTTAATCAGCCCGTGGTGGTAATCAAAACCGTGTATCCTGGTGCTGAACCCAATGAAGTTGAAACATCTGTATCACGAAAAATTGAAGATGCTCTATCCAATTTGGAAGGCGTAGATTACTTGGTTACAAAGTCCTTACCAAATGCCTCGATCATTATCGCCAATCTCAAATACGGTACCGATTTAGATAAAACAATGCAAGATGCGCAACGCTATATCGACAATATCCGAAAAGATTTGCCGCAAGATATCTTGAGCCCTGTAATGAGTAAAGTATCACCAAACGACCTCCCCATAATGTCTATCAGTGCCTCAAGCAATTTGTCGGCTACAGAATTTTATCAAAAAATGAAAGACGATTATTTGCCACAAATACAGCAAATAAAAGGGGTAGCCGAAATCACCATTTTGGGTGGCGAAGAAAGAGAAATACAAGTGAAAGTAAATCAAGATAAACTGAAACTCTATAAGATTTCATTGTTTCAAGTGGTAGAAGCGATCAACCGTTCTGGCTTAGATCTACCCGCAGGAAAAGTGCAAACAGATAAAGAGAGTAATTCGGTGCGACTCACTGGCAAATTTGAAAGTATCACTGACATCAACAATGTACAAGTGGCCATGCCTATGCCGGGTAGCCCTGTGTATGTAAAAGATGTAGCCACTGTAGTAGATGGAATCAAAGAAACCACATCTATCAGTAGATATAATGGCAAAAATGGTATAGGTCTATTATTAAAAAAACAAGGTGACGCCAATGCGGTAGATGTTTCGACTTTAGTGCGTACTAAGTTCAACACCATTGAGCAACAAAACTCCAATGCTGGAGTGCAATTCATCATTGCAGACGATAGCACCGACAACACCATTGCGGCAGTTGATTCCGTAGTTTTTGACTTGATTTTAGCCGTTATTTTGGTTTCGTTAGTGATGCTTTTATTCTTGCGAAGTTTTAGAAATTCCCTAATTGTAATCGTGGCTATTCCTACCTCTCTAGTTACTGCTTTTGCAGTGATGTGGCTATTGGGTTATACATTAAATCTAATGACTTTACTCGCCATGTCTTTAATCATTGGCATCTTGGTTGATGATGCGGTAGTAGTGCTTGAAAACATCCAAAAGCATTTAGACAAAGGGAAAGACAAAAGAACAGCAGCAATGGATGGTCGTATGGAAATTGGCTTTGCGGCATTATCTATTACGTTAGTAGATGTAGTGGTATTTTTACCCATTCTGTTCTTACAAGTATTTGTGGCCGATATGCTCAAGCAATTCTCTGTGGTAGTTATCACTTCTACGCTTACGAGTTTGCTAGTTGGGTTCACCCTCACACCATGGCTAGCTTCTAGGATTGGCAAAAAAGAAGATTTAAAACCCAGCAATTTTTTCAATCGCTTTTTGCTTTGGTTTGAAATTCAGTTAGAAAAATTTACTAATTGGTATGGTGGATTACTGGAATGGGTATTGAGTCATAAACTCATTTTTATCGCTTTTGTTTTATTGCTTTTTGCGATGACTTTAGGTATTTTGAAACAAGGTATCATTGGCAAAGAACTTATCTCTACTGGCGACCAAGGAAAGTTTAAGATGGCATTGGAGTTTGACAAAACCACTTCCATTCAACAAAACAATTTGATAGCCCAAAAGATAGAGTCCTACATTATCCAACAACCCGAAGTAAAAACAGTGTTTAGTAATGTAGGTGGCCCCAGCACCGGCATAGGCAGCTTAGGGGTTGGAGCAGCCAATAAAACAGAGTTTACTATTCAATTACGAATGACAACTGACGAGTTAAAAGAGAAAAATTTGGCGAAAATTCCTACAGAAATATTTATGAAAAAACTTCGGGAAGATTTGAAATCCAAATTTCCTAGTATCAATTATTCGATGGCCGCTTTGGGCTTAATTCCTCGTTCTGCGCCTATTGAAATCACTTTGAGCGGTAGCAACATCAGCCAAGTAATGCAAAGTGGAACTGAGCTAAAAAACATCATTGAAAAAATACCAGGCTCAGACAATGTACGTTTATCTGTGGAAGCCGGTAGTCCCGAATACAAAATTGTACCCGACAAAGATAAGATGCAGCGACTAGGGTTAAACACAGCCTATGTGGGTATGAATCTTAGAACGGCATTTACTGGCAATGACGATGCTACACTCACCGAAAACGGTACGGAATATCCAGTGCGAATTTGGTTAGATGAATTTAGCCGAAGAAATTTTGAAGATGTGCGCCAACTTACCATCATCAACCCCATGGGGATACCGATAGAAGTATCGCAATTTGCAACTGTAGTACAAGACAACTCACCTTCTTTGCTAGAGCGAAAAGATCGTCAAGCCGCTGTAACACTTACAGCCGATGCCTTGGGCAGACCTTCCGGAACACTAGCAGACGAAGTTGTAGCCTACCTCAACGAAAAGCCATTAGCAAACGGCATACAAATGACCTGGGGTAGCGATATCAAAAGACAAAACGATAGCTTCGGAGCGCTGGGTTCTGTTTTGATGATTTCTTTTCTACTCATCTACCTTATCATGGTAGCTCTTTACGATAGTTTTATCTATCCCTTTGTAGTTCTATTTTCTATACCCGTAGCCGTTATTGGTGCATTGTTAGCACTCAACTTATCGCTCAGCAATCTCAGTTTATTTGCTCTCTTGGGCTTGATCATGCTGATGGGATTAGTGGTTAAAAATGCGATTTTGATAGTCGATTTCACCAATCAACTAAAGGCGGAAGGCGTTTATTATAAAGAGGCATTGGTAAAGGCAGGCAAAGAAAGAATGCGTCCCATCTTGATGACTACTCTAGCTATGGTGTTTGGCATGCTACCCATCGCATTGGCAAGGGGCACAGCAGCCGAATGGAAAAATGGATTGGCTTGGGTGATCATTGGTGGCTTACTCTCTTCTTTGATTTTGACGGTATTTTTAGTACCCGTAGTTTATTACGCAGTTGATACTGTTAAAGAAAAAATAGTGAATAGAAATAGAGTCAGCACCATGTAATGCTGAAAATTGTTGCCTAAGTTAGAAAATAAAGAAGTGTCTAAACGCATTTTATTTTTCAAATTATTGAGCTACATTTAGCTATGCAAAAGGAGTGTCTTTATTGTAATGAAAAACTGAAAGGTAGATCGGACAAAAAGTTCTGCGATGATAGCTGCCGCAATGCATATAACAATCAGCTCAATAGCGACACTACACAGCTCATGCGGCACATCAACTATGCTTTGCGAAAAAATAGGCGCATCCTCTTACAACTCAATCCTACTGGCAAAACCACTGTTCATAAATCCAAAATGGACATCTTAGGTTTTAGTTTTTCATATCATACTAGTATAACTACTACCAAAGCAGGCGCTACCTATTTTTTTTGTTATGAGCAGGGTTATTTACCACTCGAAAAAGACTTTTATCTATTAGTAGCAAGGGAAGAAAACTAATTTATTCGTACACTTTTTTGACAATGTAAATAGGGCGATTTTGTACCTCTACATAGATGCGATATACATATTCTCCTATAATTCCTAAAAAAAGCAGTTGGATACTTCCTAAAAAATAGATACTCACCAAAGTCGAAGACCAGCCTGGCGAAGCTATACCAATAATTTTATGCACTATAGATATACTGCCTGCTATAAAGAAAATAATCACTCCGATTATACCCGTATAAAAACAAAATTTTAAAGGGAAATTAGAGAATGAAAATAAGGCATCAAATGCGAGTTTAAATAATTTGGTATAACTCATTTTAGCTTCTCCATTAGCACGCTCTGCACGGCTATACTCCACAAACCCTTGCTCAAAACCTATAAAAAACCGAAGACCTGGCAAATAGCGATTTTTTTCTTGCAGTTTCAAAAACTCATCCAATGCCTGTCGTGTCATCACACAAAAATTGCCCACATTCGCAGGGGCATTGATATGACTAGCTTTGCTGAATAGTCGATGAAAAGATAAAATCATTTTTTGCTTCAAAAAGCCCTCTGGCCTATCAATACGTTTTCCAAAAACGATATCGAACTTTTGCGATTTCAACTCCTCCAGCATTTTTTCTATCAATGCTGGCGGATCTTGAAGATCGCCATCCATCATAGCGATATAATCTCCTTTGGCTATTGATAAGCCTGCGGTATAAGCAGCTTGATGTCCAAAATTTCGAGATAATGCTACTACTCTAAATCGTATATCGTTTTCCCGAATAGCTAAGAGCTTTTCTAAACTTTTATCTGTACTGCCATCATCTACCACCACCACCTCAACCTCCATACCCATAGATTTTACAGCGTCTATTATCGAATGGCATAGCGTAGCTACACCATCCGCCTCATTATATATGGGTACTACTATCGACAGCATCTTAAAGCAGATTATTTTCGAGCATAAATTCAGCTATTTGAATCGTATTTGTCGCTGCTCCCTTACGCAGATTGTCAGAAACTATCCAGCAGTTTAGCGTATTTGCCTGCGACTCATCTCTTCGGATTCGTCCCACAAAAGTTTCGTCCTTATCATGTGCCATTAAAGGCATTGGGTACTGCTGTGTTTTAGGATCGTCTATAACCACTACGCCTGGCGAAGTAGCTAGCAATGTACGCACCTCCGCTACATCAAAATCCTTTTCAAATTCAATATTTACACTCTCAGAATGACCGCCCATCACTGGCACACGTACCGTAGTAGCGGTGAGTCGAATCGTATCATCGCCCATTATTTTCTTCGTTTCGTTGACCATTTTCATTTCCTCTTTTGTATAGTCATTTGCTAAAAAAACATCTATCTGAGGTATCAAATTTTGGTCTATTTGATAAGCATAAGCCATCTCTCCTTTCACATTGGCCCGCTCATTCATCATTTGATCTACGGCTTTTTTGCCAGTGCCTGTCACAGATTGATAAGTCGATACCACCACACGCTTGATACCATATTTTTTGTGCAATGGAGCTAAAACCACTACCATTTGGATAGTGGAGCAATTTGGGTTGGCTATTATTTTATCTGCTTTGGTTAATGTATGTGCATTCACCTCTGGTACTACCAGTTTTTTTGTTTCATCCATACGCCATGCAGACGAGTTGTCGATGACGACCGTGCCTACTGCAGCAAACTTTGGTGCCCACTCTAGCGAGGTGCCCCCACCTGCCGAAAAAAGAGCTAGATTCGGATGCATATTTACAGCTTCTTGCATTCCTACTACTGTATATTCTTTTCCATTGAAAATAATTTTTTTGCCTACCGACTGTGCTGAAGCTACAGGTATCAACTCCGTAACTGGAAAATTGCGCTCAGCCAAAATTTTCATCATTTTTTGTCCTACAAGACCAGTGGCTCCCACTACTGCTACTTTCATTAGATTATTATTATTTTTATGCAACGAATTTATCCTAAAATCTGTCTAAATAAAAAAAAAGGCATCCAATGTTTGATTATTATTTTTTTTACTTAACATTAGATTCAATATGAAGTCGCTTTTAATTTCATTTTTTTTTCTTTTTTGCTTTACTCATGTTTTTTCACAAGCTTTAGTAAACAATGTGGGTGCTGGTGTCTATCTCATGCCTGGAGCCTTTATGATTGTAAAAACGAGCTCTGTTCATAACCAACTCGGCACTATTGAAAATGGAGGACAGCTGGTCATCGAAGGCGATATTCAAAATGACGCAAATTTACTCGGCAGCACGTCCTCTCCCACCGGATTTTACAGGGTACAGGGCGATTGGATAAATAATGCCAACATAGTTTCATACCAAGACTCAGTGGAGCTTTTTGGTAATAATCAACAAATAACAGGTACTACGCCTACTACCTTTAATAATCTCATTTTATCTGGAAATAATACAGCTGTCAAAACACAAACAGTAGATGCTTATGTAGCTGGTTTCCTCGATTTGAAAGATGTAGAACTCGCTACTCAGAACAAAAATATGGTTGTGCTTAACCCTTCCGCCAACAGCATAAAATATTCTTTACTCCCTTCAGATTATGGCTTCGTAAGTAGTCTTGATACAGGTAAATTAATTCGACACACAAATACTATCGGTTCATACTACTATCCACTAGGCACTCCTACTTCTACAGGCACTCCTTTCTACTACAGACCACTCGAAATCAAACCAAACTCTGCTACAGCCAATGCTTATGGCGCTAGATTAGCCAAAGACCCTAGTGCCGAAAGCTATAATGTAAACTCGCTCGACAACTTGCTTTGCAAAGTTAACCCACTCTTTTACCACCGAATCAATCATCCCGAAGGCACAAATGCAGCAGATGTCAAATTTTTATTTGATGTGACCAATGATAAGCGATGGACAGATATTGGTCACTGGGAAACCAATCGTTGGAACTATACAAACACCGCTTCGGCATCCACCTCTGGAGGGTTCAATACGCTTGAAATCAAAAACTGGAACGACTACGACCCACAACCTTTTGCATTAGGTTCAAAGAAATTTACGGTAGATGCAGGGCCTGATCAAATAGTTTTTCCTGGGCAATCGACATCCCTCAATCCTACAATCGGCACTAGTTATGTAGCAAGCTATACATGGTCACCCGATCTAACACTAGATGCCGCTACTATCCGCAACCCCAATGCCACTCCCACATCAAATACAGTTTACACGCTAAAGGTAATTGATGATTTGGGGTGTGAAGTAAGTGACTCCTTACTTATCAAAATCAAAAATGAAGGTTTGCTCATACCTACCGCTTTCTCTCCCAACAAAGATGGTTATAATGATATATTCAGAGTATTGAACGACAATATTGAAGAATTTACCATGCTGGTATTTAATCGCTGGGGGGAAAAAGTATATGAAACCTCCGATATACGTGATGGATGGGATGGCAGCTATAAAGACGTAGCCCAAGATGTGGGTGTTTATGTTTGGAATGTGACCTACCGCCTTCGAGGAGAAAGTAAACGCCAATCCCAATCAGGCAATGTTACCTTGGTAAAGTAAGATTAGCCAGTTCTATCTAATCGTGACTAGTATCAACACTAACGAAATAATAGTAAAACTTGACTTCATACGCAACTCAATCTGAGTTTGACGAGCTAAGTATTGTCATGATACTGCTGCTTCGTAAAAGAAACCCGCACTAGATTGCGGTCACTTTAAAGACTCTCTGATTGAACTCTGTGGCGCTTCGGAGAACATCTACTTGTTGATCAGACCGCAGAAAACCTCTAATCTATGCAAGACATATACTAAAGAGGGGGCAACCTTATGTTGCCCCCTCTTTAGTATTCATAATGCCTTATTATCACATTGTTTTGGCTAAAAACTGATAAAATTCATTTTTGGTAGAATAGTAATCTGAACTAGTATAATTCATCAAATTGATCAAATTTTCGTCAGACTCAATCATTTTTACATTTATGTAATTTGGTTTTTCTGCAGCTTGTTTTAAGATTGCTTCATTTTTCAAATTCACATCATGTTGCAATTCATCTACATGCAGACTCATAATTTTAAATTTGTTTTCAAAATGCTCCACCTCTACCAACACTTCATTGCTGGTGTTTTTAGAAGCTACCTCTTCTAATCTCTTTCGCAAATAAGCAATTTCATTTTTAAAGAAATCCAACTCTCTCATCCAATCTTCGCACAACATATGTACGTGTGCAATAGTATCTTTCATATAATTAATTTTTAGTTTGAAATGTAAACTTAGTACTTAAATCACAAAACACTATATGATTTGCATCATAAAAAACGCATGTACCCATCTAATTAGTATTAACATCCACTTTCCTTAATTCAACACACAATTTCACTTTCTTAATTTTGGATATTTAACCTAAAAAGGAATTGATTTTTAGCTAAAAAATGTAAGGCCTAGCCGCATTTTAAATTAATTCACCAATTTTAGATATATACCTACAATATTAAAGATTACTTTTGGGCAAATTTCCTTTCCCATTCTATGAAAAACATCAGTGAACTAGGCGAGTTTGGCCTTATAAATCAAATAACCAGAGGCTTCAAATCTACTCATCCATCTACCCTCAAAGGCATAGGAGACGATGCGGCTGTAATCGCTACAGATCAGCGATTGCAAGTTATTTCGACCGATTTGTTGGCGGAAGACATACACTTCGACCTCATGTACACCCCACTCAAGCACCTTGGCTACAAGGCGGTGGTAGTAAATCTTTCGGATATTTACGCCATGAATGCCATCCCAGAACAAATATTGGTATCGCTAGCCATTTCGAGCAAATACACAGTAGAGGCTATCGAAGAAATCTATGCAGGTATAAAGCATGCCTGCTTAGATTACAACGTAGATTTAGTGGGGGGCGATACCACCACTTCAGCAAAGGGGCTATTGATATCTATCACTGCTATCGGCTATGCTGATGTAGATAAAATCACGTATCGCTCTGGGGCTAAAGTAGGCGATTTGATATGCGTTTCGGGCGATTTAGGAGCAGCCTATTTGGGGTTACAACTACTCGAAAGAGAGAAGAGAATTTTTCTCGAAAATCCTGACATCCAGCCCGACATTGAAAGTGAGGAATATCTCGTAAAGCGCCACCTCAAACCCGCTGCCCGAAAAGACATCATCGCCTTATTAAACGAACTCGACATACAGCCTACCGCTATGATAGACGTATCGGACGGACTTTCGTCAGATATATTGCACATATGCAATCAATCTAAAGTGGGTTGCGAAATCCTCGAAGCGCAAGTACCTATAGCCGAAGAAGCATTTCATCGCGCATTGAAATTTAATCTAGACCCTATCACTTGTGCTCTAAGTGGTGGCGAGGATTACGAATTGCTTTTTACTATTGCGAACGAAGATGAAAGCAAACTAATTGGCCAACAAAACATCACTATAATCGGTGAAGTAACTAGCATGGACAGTGGTGCAGTATTAATTACAAAAGGAAACAATCGCCATACACTCACCGCTCAAGGTTGGAATCATTTTAAAACCAACAATTGAATCCATATACAGCCATAGGATTGATGTCTGGCAGCTCACTCGATGGAGTTGATATAGCTTATTGTCGATTTGTTGAGCTTGACAAAAAATGGCAATTCGATATCTTAGCCGCTGATTGTACTCCATACCCAGTTTCCATGATTGATAGACTCCGCAAAGCACCGTCTATGTCAGGATTTGATCTGTATCAGCTCGATGTAGATTTAGGTCATTTTTTTGGAAAAATCATTCAATCATTTAGCCAAAAAAATCAAATAGACACTCTCGACTTTGTGGCATCCCATGGGCACACCATTTTTCATTTCCCCTCCAAAAAACTCAGCACGCAAATAGGCGATGGAGCAGCTATCGCATCACTTACACAAACTAAAGTTATTACCCAATTTAGAACATTAGATGTGGCATTGGGGGGACAAGGCGCTCCTATTGTACCTATAGGCGAGCACTATTTATTTTCGAATTTCAATTGCTTTTTAAATCTAGGCGGTATAGCAAATATTTCATTTCACCAGCATAAAGAACTCACCGGTTTTGATGTATGTGCTGCCAATCAAGTTTTAAACTATCTGGCCCAAAAACTTGGCTTCCCTTATGATAAGGATGGAGATACAGCTAAGTCAGGCAAAGTAGATACTGACATGCTCAATAACTTAAACAAGCTTAATTTCTTTAGTCAAACCCCTCCAAAATCGCTCGATAATGGATTTTCTAAAAATGAAATTTTACCCCTACTCGATAACTCAACTACATCAATAGCAGACCTTTTAGCCACAGTGAGTGAGCATATCGCTATCCAAATAGCGGAGGCGATAAAATTATTTTCACCTACCCCTCTACAATATATCTACACAACCGGTGGCGGTGCATATAATCAAGATTTAATAGAGCGTATCGAAGCTAAAACTAGTTTGAAGGTGGTGGTTCCCGAGAATCATATTGTCGAATATAAAGAGGCGTTAATCATAGCTTTCATGGGGGTTTTGAGACTAAGTGAAATACCCAATGTGTGGTGCAGTATGAGCGGGGCAAGCCGAGATTCTATCAACGGAACTATTTATCAAGGATGAAAAAAATATTTATTACAGGTGCCACTGGTCTATTGGGATCTACGATTGCGAGAATGTTGCTACGCAAGGGTTATAGCATAAAAGCACTCAAGCGCCATTCAAGCAAACTCGACCTACTTGGCCAAGATGCGGATAAAATAGAGTGGGTCATTGGTGATTTAGGCGATATTCTTTTACTCGAAGAAGCAATGCAAGATTGCGATTGGGCGATACATTCCGCAGCCCTCATTTCTTTCATAAAATCGGATGCGCAAAACTTGATGGATGTCAATTTCCATGGCACCGCCAATGTGATGAATGCTGCACTAGGTGCGGGAATCAAACGAATGCTACATGTAAGCAGCATAGCCGCTTTTGGCAGACCCAAAGGAGTAACTATTATAGATGAGCAGCTCGACATCAAGGACAGCAAAGACAACTACAGTTATTATCGCTCTAAGTTTTATGGTGAGCGCGAGGCATTTAGAGCACATGCCGAAGGGCTAGATGTTGTCATCATCAACCCTAGCACTATATTAGGTGGTGGCTATTGGGATATGGAGCCGAACCGTATTTTTTCGCAAGTTGATACTGGCTTACCTTTTTACACTACTGGCGTCAATGGATTTGTAGATGTGCGTGATGTAGCCAAGGTGGCTATATTGCTAATAGAGAGTAACCTGAGTGGCGAAAAATATATTGTATCGGCCACCAATGCTAGCTTCAAGGATGTGATGTGGCAAATAGCCGATGAGTTAAAAACCAAGCGTCCCAATTGGCAAGTGACTAAACTACTCGCTGAAATTGCTTGGCGAGCAGATGTGTTCACCGCAAAATTAAAAGGTACAAGACCATTGGTAACAAAAGAAGTTGCCAGTATAGCTAGAGGAAGTTTTCAATATTCAAATCAAAAAATCAAACAGGTGCTCGGCTATAACTTTCTTCCTCTTCGTGATACCATTCGTGATACAGCTTCATTATATTTAAACGCCAAAAAAGAAAATGCGAATTTTAGTATTCCTAAAATTGATTAAGCTTTTGGCAGAAAAACAGATTTGATTTAAAAAAATTATTTTCACGTTATGAAAGACAACTCAAAACCAATGAAATTTGGCACAAAAGCCATACACGCTGGAGTAGAACCTGATCCCACTACAGGCGCTATCATGACACCAATTTATCAAACCTCTACTTTTGTGCAGGCATCACCTGGGCAGCATAAAGGCTATGCCTATGCACGAGGTAAAAACCCAACACGCTCTGCACTTGAAAAAAGTATAGCAGCGCTCGAAGATGCGCAATTCGGATTGTGCTTCTCGAGTGGTATGGGGGCAATGGATGCTGTAATCAAAATGTTTCGACCTGGCGATGAAGTAATTACTGGTAATGACCTTTATGGTGGTTCATATAGAATGTTTGAAAAAGTGTTTGCCCATTTTGGTATCAAGTTTCATTATATCGACCTTTCAAATCCAGATAATATTTTATCTTTTGTAAATAAAAACACCAAACTACTTTGGGTCGAAACACCCACTAATCCTACGATGCAAATCATCGATATAGTGGCTTGTGGCAAAATAGCGAAAGCGCAAAACTTGATTTTTGCCGTAGATAATACCTTCGCTACGCCATAT
Source organism: uncultured Bacteroidota bacterium (assembly GCA_937894725.1). Lineage (GTDB taxonomy): Bacteria > Bacteroidota > Bacteroidia > Chitinophagales > LD1 > CALAYL01. Next base: position 33,642 of record CALAYL010000089.1, on the reverse strand, counting down.
TTGCAAAATCCATTGGCATTGGGGGCTGATATCGTGATGCACTCGGTAACCAAATACCTCGGTGGCCATAGCGATGTAGTGATGGGTGCATTGGTTACGAACAACGAAAAACTCTACACTGACCTTGCATTTATTCACAATTCATGTGGTGCTACACCAGGCCCTATGGATAGTTTTTTAGTTTTGAGGGGTATAAAAACCCTACATCTGCGTATGGAACGTCATTGCTTTAATGGCGAAAAAATAGCGCATTACCTCAAGCAGCACCCTGCTATTGAAAAGGTGTATTGGCCAGGCTTTGAAGATCATCCAAACCATGCTGTTGCAAAATCGCAGATGCGCGGCTTTGGCGGTATGATATCGGTAGTATTAAAAGGAAAAACCCTAGAGCAAACCTTTAAAACCGCTTCTGCATTTGAAGTCATTTCATTAGCCGAATCCTTGGGCGGGGTTGAATCTTTGGTAAATCATCCAGCTACTATGACGCATGCTTCTATACCTAAAGAAACACGCGAGGCAGCAGGCGTGGTGGACAATCTACTTCGATTTAGTATAGGTGTAGAAGATGTAGAAGATTTGCTTGCTGACCTTGAACAAGCCTTGGCTCATTAATTTTTTCAAACTATTTCTATGCGCCTTATAAAAAGTGTTTTCGCTTTTGCATTATGCTCGTTGCTCGCTGGATGCCACCTTTTTGACAAAAAAGAAGAAAACTCTACCTCCGAGCAAATAGCTCCTTTAGTCAAAACTCCTAGCTTTAATGCGGACTCTGCCTATGTATATATAGAGCACCAATTGGCCTTTGGTCCTAGAGTACCCAATACAAAGGGACACCAAGATTGCGCTCGTTTTTTAGCAGATTATTTTAGACATTATGCTGATACCGTTATAGTACAATCATTTGTAGCAACTGCTTTTGATGGTACTAAACTCCAATCGCAAAACATTATCGCATCTTTTAATCCTTCGGCTAAAAACAGGATTTTGTGGAGCGCCCATTGGGATTCACGCCCATTTGCCGATCAAGATACTATCGATAGAAAAAAACCCATTCTCGCAGCTAATGATGGAGGCAGTGGCGTAGCGGTATTGATGGAAATGGCTCGGCTCATTCGCAGCCAACCCACCAGCTTAGGTATTGATATTATACTATTTGATGCCGAAGACTGGGGGCAACCAGCAGATAGTAAACTCCCGCCAGTCGAAAATTCATATTGTCTTGGCTCTCAATACTGGGCTAAAACACCCCATATCCCTAATTACAAAGCCGATTTTGGGGTCAATTTAGATATGGTAGGCGCATCGGATGCAATTTTTATGCGAGAAGAAATATCTGTAACCAATGCTGACTGGGTAAGTCAATACGTGTGGGGCTTGGCTGCACGCTTAGGCTACGAAAATCTCTTTTCGTCACAACTTGCAGGAGCTATTACAGACGACCATCTCTATGTGATAAGAGGCCGTCAAATACCCTGTATAGATGTCATTCACTTTAGCAATCAAAGTGGCTTTGGCATACATTGGCACACCCATCGCGATGATTTGAGCTGGATTTCTAAAAACACCCTACTCGCTGTAGGTCGAACTATGCTACAAGTAGTATATGAATACGAGGCGAGTTTTAAAAGTGTTTAATATATAGTATAAATATGCTAACCATCGCCCAACAACTCCATAGCGCTCTAGAAAACTACACCCCTATCGACAGCCAAGAGAAATCCTATAAAGAAAGAATGCTTAGGTTACTCGATATATGCAATGAAGATTCATTTTCGCGTACAAACCTTATACCAGGCCACTTTACAGCATCCGCGCTGGTCACTAATCTTGCCAGAACTAAAGTATTGCTCGTGCATCATGCAAAATACGACATATGGGTGCAGCCAGGCGGACATATAGATATGGGTGAAAATCCTTGGCAAGCTGCTCAGCGAGAACTAAGTGAAGAAACTGGACTTAGTACTTTTAGTGGAAGAGAACTTCTCTTCGACCTAGACGTACATCTCATCCCTGCCTCAAAAAAAGAACCCGCGCATTATCATTTTGATTTGAGATATAAGTTTGAAACAGACGAAAATCAGCACTTTTCAAAAAACGAAGAATCGAACGACATAAAATGGATAGAAATGGATAAAGTAGCCACTCTACAGCCCGATAGATCGGTATTACGAATGTTAGAAAAGTTAGAAAATTGTTAAAATTTCAAATTTCACCTATCTCAAACCCACCAAAATCAACACAACAGCCGATTTGTGGGAAAAATGTAGAATAAATTGTATAAAAAAATTTTGGCGACTGTGGATAAGTTGTATATTTGCAATCCCTTTGAAAGAAAAGGTCAAAAACATGGCAAAACAAGACCTAATAGTACAAGACGGAATCATCACAGAAGCATTGAGCAATGCGATGTTTAGAGTACGCTTAGAGAATGGACATGAGTTGATAGCCCATATCTCAGGAAAAATGAGAATGCACTACATCAAAATATTGCCAGGTGATAAAGTACAACTCGAAATGAGTCCGTATGACTTGAATAAGGGAAGAATAACGTTCAGATATAAATAAACAAACGCTATGAGAGTAAGAGCATCAGTAAAAAAACGCAGTGTTGACTGCAAAATCGTAAGAAGAAAGGGAGTGGTCTATGTGATCAACAAGAAAAACCCTAAGTACAAACAAAGACAAGGATAATCAAAACACAAAAGAAATAAAGCATGGCTAGGATATCAGGCGTAGATTTAAGCAAAAACAAGCGTGGCGTAATTGCCCTTACCTATATATATGGTATTGGCAAAGTAACCTCAGAAAAAATATTAATAGCTTGTGGAGTTGATCCAAACACCAAAGTGAAAGATTGGACTGACGAGAATGTAAACGCTATCGTGCGTTACCTCGCAGAAAACTTAAAACTTGAAGGAGAACTTCGTGGTGAGGTACAACAAAACATCAAGCGTTTGCAAGATATCGCTTGCTACCGTGGTATCCGTCATCGTAAGGGATTGCCTGTAAGAGGTCAAAGCTCTAAGACTAACGCACGTACTCGTAAGGGTAAGCGTAAGACCGTTGCCAACAAGAAAATGGTAAGTAAATAATCATTGATCAACGAATAATCAGAATAAACAACAATGGCCAAACAACAATCAGCGCAAGCAAGCGCAAAGGCAAAAGCTAAAAAAAGAGTCGTAAAGGTAGATGCAGAAGGTAAAGTATTTATCAATGCCTCTTTCAATAACATCATCATCACTTTTGCTAATCTCCACGGACAAGCTATCTCATGGTCTAGTGCTGGAAAGGTAGGTTTTAGAGGTTCTAAGAAAAATACTCCGTATGCAGCACAAATGGCATCTCTTGATGCTGGAAAAGTAGCTTACGAAGCTGGAATGCGCAAAGCAGAGGTGTTTGTAAAAGGACCAGGTTCTGGTCGCGAGTCTGCTATTCGTTCTATACTTAGTAGCGGTATCGAGGTTACCGTAATCAACGATACTACGCCTATTCCTCACAATGGCTGCCGCCCGCCAAAAAAGAGAAGAGTATAGCCTTCGATTGAAATTAATTTAAAATTTATCCCTAAAAGAGTATATAACACAATATGGCAAGATATATAGGACCTACCACTAAGATTGCAAGAAAATTTGGAGAAGCAATCTACGGACCAGACAAGTATTTCGATAAGAGAAGCTACCCACCAGGGCAACATGGTATTTCTAAAAAGAGAAAACAACCATCGGAGTACGCTATTCAGTTAGTTGAAAAGCAAAAAGCTAAATATACTTACGGTCTATTGGAGCGTCAGTTTAGAAATTTGTTTGAAAAAGCTTCTCGTAAGAAAGGAGTAACAGGTGAAAACCTCTTAGCTATGTTGGAATCTCGTTTAGACAACACCCTTTTCCGTCTGGGATTTGCAGCTACAAGACGTCAAGCACGTCAGCTTGTAGGTCATAAGCACGTTACTGTAAACGGTCAAGTGGTAAATATCCCTTCATATACACTTCGCCCAGGTGATAAAGTAGCTCTTCGTGAGCGTTCTAAGTCATTAGATGTAGTAGCAGTGGCCATCAATCGCAAAGGGAAGCGTTTCCCTTGGTTAGCTGTAGATGATAATGCTATCGAAGGTACATTTTTGAGCTACCCTGAGCGCGATCAAATACCAGAAAACATCAACGAACAATTGATTGTTGAACTCTACTCTAAGTAATCTCTTTTGAATTAATAAAAATAACATAAATTTATGGCGATACTAAGCTTCCAGAAACCAGATAAGATAGTCTTACAAAAATCGACCGATTTTGAAGGAACTTTTGAGTTCAAACCTTTAGAGCCGGGATTCGGAGTTACCATAGGTAACGCCCTCCGTAGAGTATTGCTCTCTTCATTGGAAGGTTATGCCATCAGCGGTTTGAAAATCACTGGAGTTGATCACGAATTTTCTACCATCAAAGGTGTAGTAGAAGATGTAACGGAAATCATCCTTAACCTTAAAGGAGTTAGAATTAAAAAAGCAATAGACGATAACAACAACAGCGATAAAATTTTCATCACGCTTAAAGGTGAAGATCAGTTTAGAGCGGAGCATATCGAAAAGCAAACAAACGTTTACAAAATCACTAATCCAGAGCACGTAATCTGCAACTTTAGCAGCAACGTAACTTTAGAAATAGAACTTACCATCAGCAAAGGTCGAGGATACGTACCAGCAGATGAAAACAAAGCTAGAGAGAATGCACCAGTAGGATTTATCGCTATCGACTCTATCTACACCCCTATCCGCAATGTGAAGTACTCTGTAGAAAACTTCCGTGTAGAGCAACGTGTCGATTTTGAGAAACTCGTTTTAGACTTGACTACCGATGGTACTATACATCCAGAAGAGGCAGTAAAAGAAGCTTCTCGTATTTTGATTCAGCATTTGATGCTTATCACTGATGAGAATATCACTTTTGATACACCTACTACTGTAGAAAACGAAATCGTTGACGAATCATTGCTACATCTTCGTAAGCTTTTGAAAACACCATTAGAAGACATGGACTTGTCTGTAAGAGCATTCAACTGCTTGAAATCAGCAAAAATCAACTCACTCGAAGAACTTGTAAGTTTCAACACAAACGATTTGTTGAAATTCAGAAACTTCGGTAAGAAATCATTAGTAGAGATCGAAGCTTTGCTTCACGAAAAAGGTCTTTCGTTTGGAATGGATCTTTCTAAACTCAAACTTGAAGACTAAACCTTATTTTAATTTAATCAGCAACTGAAAATAATAGAACGCAATGAGACACGGAGATAAAGTAAACAATCTAGGCCGAAAAAAAGCACACAGAGTAGCCTTAATGAAAAACATGGCTGCGTCCTTGTTTGAACACAAGCGCATATTCACTACTTTGGCTAAGGCTAAGGCGCTGAGAGGTTATGTAGAACCACTAATAACAAGAAGCAAAGGCGATAGCACGCACAACAGACGAATTGTGTTTAGCTACCTCCAAAATAAAGAAGCTATCAAAGAACTTTTTGGTGTAATTTCTACGAAAGTAGGCGATAGACCAGGTGGCTACACACGTATTATCAAAACAGGTTTTAGACCAGGTGATGCTGCTGAAATGGCGATGATAGAACTAGTGGACTTCAACGAGATTTATACACAAAATAAAGCGGCTAAAGATGCTGCCGAACCTAAGAAGCGTACTCGTAGAGCAGGTAAAAAAGTTAGCGAAACTACTGTAACTGCTCCAGCTACAGAAGAAACAACCTCAACCGAGGAAGCTACATCAGAAGAAGCATAATCAACTACAGATATACAAAAATACCGCTGCAAATGCAGCGGTTTTTTTGTGTCTCTCGGTCTCCAATAAAATAAGTTTCATCAACTCTACATAGCCGGAGTCTCATGCATGCTTGAAAGGTGTAAGCAGGATATGGGTCGTTTGTTTGGTTTGAAGATGTACTTTCGTTCACGCTCTTCGGGAGTTTGAAGTTGATAGATAAAATCCGCCATTTCTTCAATCCAAAGTAGCACCTCTTCGGGAGACAGTGCGGCATGATTTTGCATCTGCTCCATAGTTACAGTATAGGCAAAGCCAACTCCTTCGTTTTCTTTTATCGGAATCATTCTTTTATGTAAAACTTTTTAAGATTCGTAATATCTGCTCTATCTTGCTCTCTATTTGCATATTCCTTGAGCAGTATCAAGTCATCTAAATGCAAAAGTGTGATAGGAATATCACCTAAATATTTTGTCTCCTTTCGAGCCCAACAATCAGCAAAAAGTATAGGAGATTCTACAAGTATATCTAGAGATAGCGATCGAAACAAATCACTTGAGTAGCTGTAAGCGATAATATTTCTTTCATTTCTATATTTCGTTCTTACCTCTTGAGACAAAAGCGATTTTAGTCCAAAAAAAAGATTGCTTTTATATCCGTGCTCATGTATTGCTGCTTCAAAATTCTCTAGATTAGCTTCTTCCCAATCTATCAAAACGTCTATGTCGGCTGTCATTCTGGGAATACCATACAAATTTACGGCTATACCTCCACAGAGCAAATAGTTTACTTTATGCTGATGCAATGAACTAAAAATACCTTTTAAATGAGATACCATACTATTTCCAAATATAGTGCATTACCAACACAAATGAAACTTTACAAAATTCCACTTTTTACCTCGCTATTCAAGATATTCTTCATTGAAACGAAATTTACACAACATTCCCTTAATGCTACTCAAACTTCAGCGTACGATGCTTAAAGTAGTAGGTAAAAACACCCCATGCTAAAAATGTAGCACCACCAGCAAGCACAATAGGCAATCGAAAATCTACCGTTGAAACTATCCCGGCTATCAGCGGAGGCAGTGCAAAAGCCGCAGACTGCACAGACTGCTGTATGCCGAGCATCTCGCCTTGATTTTCTTTTGATGATAAAATAGATACTATACTTGTCAGATTGGGCTGGCTAATGCCTTGACAAATGGCGACCAAAGGTTGAGTTAAAAACAACATCCACACTTGGTCGGGCACAATAATAACCCAAAGCGACAATGCTAACCCAAGCAAGGAATAACGAAGTATCTGTGGAGGGGAAAAATAATTGGCCAAAATACGAGTCAAAACGCCTTGTGTAAATGCTATCCAAAGTCCGATGTAGCCAAAAAGCTGACCGATTTGCAGCTGGTTGTAATCAAACTTTTTGATCAAGAATACTTGAAAAAACTGCATAAAGAAACTAAAGCCAAATGCTTGCAAAAACAAGGTAAAAAACACCACTTTCAGCTCAGGCATAGCAAACGCTCGTTTGACATTACGATAGCCCGTGAGCAGCGATATCGTTCCTTTGCCAGAAGGTTTAAATGTTTCTGGAAACTGGAGAATCACTAAGGCTATATTTAAAAGCGTAAGTGCAGCTGTACACCAAAGCGGAAGTGCAAGGTCGATTTTGCCCAAAATACCACCAATAAAAGGACCAAGAATGAATCCTAATCCAAAAGCCATGCCTACTAGTCCGAAGTTTTTAGCTCTATCTTTGGGGTCGCTAATATCTGCTAATGAAGCCAAAACAATAGCAATATTGCCACCCATAAATCCAGGCAGCGCACGGGCTATAAATATCAACCACAGCAATTTGTATTGTACCGCTAGCGCGAAAAGTATATATCCGACAAAAGTGCCGAAAAGAGAAAAACGAAGTACTTGTTTTCGCCCATACTTATCTGCCAAAGAGCCTAAAATAGGCGCTCCAAAAAATTGAAAAATAGGAAATGTAGCCGCCAAAACCCCGTAGATAATATTTCTAGTGGCTTCCGTTGTGGCTGGATCCATGAGTCCATAATCGTTGCGGATAATAAGTGGGGCAAAAATAGGAATGATAATCCCTATACCAAGCATATCAATGAATACGGTAATAAATACAGCTAAAATTGGATTTTTTGATGGCTTCATTAAATATGATTGAGGTCACAAATGGAGGTCAAGAATAAGGATACTTTGCTGAAATGAAGAAATTACCCATATATTTTTGACATCCATTTAAAACGGCCCTAACTTTTTGCTTTAAAATATCCCATATTTTATTCAAATTGCGGTCTATGAAATCAAATTTTATGCTCTTTTTAGGGCTTTCTTTTTTGCTCTTATCTAGTTGTAAAAACAACACCGATACGCAAGGTCGTTTATTTTTAAAATCGCTAACCACTAGCTCAGGTAAATTTTCGCTTTCGCCTATGAGTGTGAGCGATAGCGCATCTCGATTAGCCTATATTCCAGATACTTTTTCATATAAAAACCAACCATTTACGGGTGCCATAGCACAATACGAATACGACACAATTTTGAGTATCAGCGGATTTATGAAAAATGGCTTGATGGATAGCGTGTGGACATTTTATTTTACCAGTGGGGGGGTAAAAATGAGTGGCAATATGAAAGATGGTATAGCCGTTGGCATTTGGAAAGCCTACTATGGTTACGATAAAGTGAGTGTACAAAAAGATTTTGGCGAGCAAGGTTTTCTTTTGGCACGGAAAGAGTTTTATGACAATGGTCAACTCAAAAATGAACAAAATGTAAATGCTCCGGGCTATCTTCGGGAGCGGGCTATCAGCTATGATAAAAAGGGGAACATCACTTCGATTTATGTAAAAGATTCTATCAAAGAATAAACATCAAACTATGCCTACGATTTCAAAAAAAGGAGAGGCTATGCCCTCATCGCCTATTCGAAAACTAGTTCCCTACGCCAATCAAGCAAAAAGTGAGGGGGTGCACGTATATCACCTCAATATTGGCCAGCCAGATTTAGCTACGCCAAAGGCATTTTGGGATGCACTCCATGCACTCGATATGAAGGTGCTAGAATACTGCCCTAGCAATGGATTTGAAAGTTATAGAGCGAAGTTTGCGGAGTACTATAATCGTATCGGCATAGCTATACACAAAGACAATTTTATCATTACCAATGGTGGTTCGGAGGCATTGTCATTTGTGATGATGAGCTGCTTAAACGAAGGCGATGAAATCATTATCCCCGAACCTATGTATGCCAACTATATAGGATTTGCTACAGCGGGCAATATCTGCGTAAAGCCGCTCACGCGTTTTATCGAAGATGGATTTGATTTGCCGAGTATTGAGCTTTTTCAGCAAAATATAACCGATAAAACAAAAGCGATATTGATCTGCAATCCGAATAATCCTACTGGTTATTTTTATACAAAATCAGAGCTGGAACGATTGCGCGAAATCGTTATCAAATATGATTTGTATCTCATCGTAGATGAGGTGTACCGCGAGTTTTTGTATGGCGATGAGCAGTTTTTTTCTGCATTAAATCTTACGGGTTTAGAAAACAACGTAATCGTGATCGACTCTATCTCTAAACGATTTAGTGCCTGTGGAGCTAGAGTAGGTGCTGTAGTGACTAGAAATGAAGAAGTGCTAGATACCGTGATGAAATTTGCTCAAGCAAGATTGAGCCCACCATCACTCGGACAGATAGCGGGCGAATCGCTTTTTGATTTAGGACAAGACTATTATGATGGTATAGTAGCCGAGTACAAACTACGCAGAGATACGCTCGTAGAGGCTTTGCGAGCTATACCAGGAGTAAAATGCCCTACTCCAGGAGGCGCTTTTTATGCTGTAGCAGAGTTGCCTATCGATGACTCTGACAAGTTTTGTCAATGGATGCTCGAAGAGTTTAGACACAACAATAGCACCGTGATGATGGCTCCTGCTACTGGATTTTATGCTACTGCCGAATTTGGGAAAAAACAAGTGCGCATTGCGTATGTACTCAATACCGATGATTTGAAAGCCGCTATGGAGTGCTTGCGATTAGGTATAGAAAAATATAATCAACTATAGCCTGGTAATGGTGTAATATTTTTATAAGACTTCTTCATTTTTGTACAAAACTAATATCGCTCTTTTGATAGGAGAGGATTAACAACAGATAGACTATATGATAACTAGGCCTATACACAACTAATGACGTTTACTTTCTGTACGTAAAATGTAGGCGTTTATTTAAAACTTTATTTATAACTGCCGTATAAAACTAGTTTTATTGTCAAACCACCATTATTTATGAAAAAATACATCTTGTTTTTAGTTGCAGTAGTAATCTCCTCTACTTCTTTTGCTTTAAAAAATACACCAGACAAATTTTTGGTGAGTGCCACACTCGTCAAAAAACATACAAAAGAAAGTATCAGTGCCATTTGGAAAAAAAACCATATCCCAAAAATGGCTTTACCTGTTCGCAACGATGTAGATATTTTTGAAATCATTTACAAAGCGCCATGGATTGACAGCACCACTTGGATCAACTGTTCGGGTATTGTTTACATACCTAAATTTAAGAAAAACAAAGCTGTACCAGTAGTGATGTTTGGACACGGCACAGAAATCAGAAAGGGACGAACTATCACCGATGATGATGCGCAACAAGGTATCACACTAGGATTTGCAGCAGATGGCTATTTGGCACTTTATCCAGACTATTATGGTATAGGTAAAGGAGATGGAAACCATTTGTATCAACACGCTTGGAGCGAAGGTATGGCTTTTGTATATATGCTCAAAGCTGTAGAAGAACTCAAAGCAGCTCAAAATATTGAAACCAATGGTCAGTTATTTCTTACGGGCTATTCACAAGGTGGACATGCTTCAGCTGCTGCGCATAAATATTTTGAAGAGCTCAATGACCCTCGATTTAAAATAACAGCTTCGTCACCTATGTCTGGCGCATATGATATGACAGGAGAGCAAGCGAAGTACATGTTTGAGGTATATCCAAAACCATTCTACCTGCCCTACTTACTTATTTCTTACCAAGAAGCTTATAAAATCATCGACACAGACAATGTGTATAGCGTTTTCCGTTCACCTTATGATACTTTGTTACCAGGTTTTTTCTCAGAAAACAGAAAAATGGGCTATGCCGATTTAGATAAGATAATGCCCCCAATACCTAGCAATGTAGTGCGCGATACTTTCTTACAGCAATACTTGCATGACGACAATTTTGCTTTCAAAAAGCGATTGGAAGAAAACAACCTGACTGAATGGGTGCCACAAGCTCCTATGCAACTATGCTACTGCAAAGGCGATAGGGAGGTAAACTACAAAAACTCCGAAGTGGCTTATACTCGTATGACTCTTTTAGGCGCAAAGCACGTAAAACTGCTCAACTTGTCTGATAAGTTAGATCACAATACCTGTGCAGCTTTTGCAGTGTTATCGACTAAGTTCTTTTTTGATAGATATAAAAAACACGGAAAAAACCCCAAAATGAAAGATGTACCACCACTAATCAAGTCGGTAATGAACATAATCAAGAAGAAAGAGGAAGAGAAATATCTCTCTACCGGTAACGATCAGGCTTATCATTGATATATTTCGAAAAGCTACACATAGCTTTTGTTTGTACCAACTGTTTTTATTGTTTAATTTTGCAGCATGACGCAAAATGAACAAAATATCGAAATAGCCAATCTGCAAGATAAAATACCTGTATTGCTAGGTATGGATAAGCGCAATGTAATTTTTAATTACAAAGACAAAAACGGCAGTGTGAAGTTAGATATAGTGACTATCAATCCTACACATGATCAATCCTTTTTGTTTAGTTCTACCTTGGGATTAGATAAGGTAGATGCGCTCAAAAAAGCGATTGAATATATAGATGAGCATTACCCAAAAGAGGGAAGTATGACTATACAATGGATGAAACTGGGTGAAGATAAATTACATACTTCCTATTTTAGGGCAAAGAATATGTATGAAGCGCTCGATAAGTTTTTCTACGAGCGTGATCAAGCACAATACAAGATTTTTTCGGTTAGTTTAAATCCATCTAGCTAATTTATTTTAGCTTTTCATTTTCTTTATGACGAGTGCTATCGCGAAGCGTTTTTTTTGTCATATTTTTCGCAAAAGCCTCTGTCAGGTTTATTCCTGTTTGATTTGCTAAGCATATCAAAACAAAAAGCACATCGGCCATTTCATCGCCTAAATCTTGTTTTTCATCAGACACTTTGCTTGATTGTTCGCCATAGGTACGCGCCATGATGCGAGCCAGTTCGCCTACCTCTTCCATGAGTAGTGCCGTATTGGTGAGTTCATTGAAGTAGCGAACCCCAATTGTTTTTATCCATTCATCTACAGTTGTCTGTGCGTTTGCTAAAGTCATTATTTTGGTTTTTGAGAGTGTTCGAGAGCACAATTTTCATCGCAGCTAAAAGGCAATATTCCCCTTCGACTAGCTATTTGATCATAAGCCCAATGGCCTAGATTGATATATTTTAAGATAAAGAAAAATGGGATAAAAATCCATAAGAGCGGCAAAGCGACTACAATCCGATAGATAGAATCAAAACCATATTTTATTTCACCTTTATAGAGCGAAGCCATGCGGTCTAGCGCAGTATTTTTGTCTAACAAAGGGTAATTGCCAAAAGTATCTGATTGCCTAATACCAATAAACTGGAGTTTCTTAGTAAAATCAATTTTCTCCAAAAAAGATTTTGAACCTAGACACAAAGGGCAATAATCATCAAAGAAAATCAACATGCCATTTTTTTTAAATATCGCCCAAAATAGGTCTTATCACTAAATCTTCGACTACCGTATTATCTGATAACTGCGATAAATCGTACACGATTTTGCCCAAATCGGCCACAGGTATAAAGCGCTCCTCTCCTATTCCCGCACTAGCCCATGCATCGGTAAACACTGGCCCAGGAGAAATAGTACTCACCCGCACATTGTCTGTTTTTAGTTCTTCACGCAAGGCTTTCGACAAGCCAATCATCGCAAATTTCGAGATACTATATGAGCCACCATTGGGATAAGCATTCAAGCCTGCTACTGAGGCTATATTAAAGATATATCCTCTTTTTTGTGCTTGAAAAAAAGGAGCAAATGCTCTCGAAAAATGATAGGCCGAATACAAATTCGTTTCAATCAATTTCGCTAGCGTACCTTCCTCTTCATCTACCACTCGTCCAGGTAGATATATACCCGCATTATTTACTAAAATATCCATTTTTCCCCACTGACTTAGCACAGATGTGGCAAATGATTTTACGGCTACTTTGTCCGATACATCACACATTTCGGCTATCACTGCCACGCCTGATTTACGGAGCTCTCCTGCTACTGCTTGTAGCTTCTCATTATCTCTAGCGCAAATGGCCACATCGTATCCATTTTGAGCAAAATAAAGGGCTATGGCTTTTCCTATACCTCTCGATGCACCTGTAACGACTATTTTCTTGTTTTCCATACTACAAAAGTAACAAAGCAAATACAAAGTAGGTTTCTCTGTTTCAAAAAAACAATAAAAGGGAATTATCGTTCTTGCATTTATCGTATTTATTCTATATTCGCCCTACCCTATGATAAAACTATTTCACTCGCTCGGTGAGTACATCCTATTGCTTCGAGGGGTGTTTTCGAAGCCTGAAAAACCAAGTATGTACTGGAAAGAAATTTTCAGACAAGCTAATGATATTGGAGTAGGTTCACTTGTAGTTATAGCCATCATTTCAACCTTTATTGGAGCCGTTACGGCTGTGCAATTTTCTTACCAACTGAGAGGCATAGGTATAGTGCCTATGTGGTGGGTAGGTGCTATAGTGCGCAAATCGCTTATTCTCGAGATGGCACCCACTTTGACTTGTCTATTGTTAGCAGGCAAGGTAGGCTCAAATATAGCCTCAGAACTGGGCTCTATGCGTACCACAGAGCAGATAGATGCGTATGAAATAATGGGCGTAAATACTACCTCGTACCTTATAGCGCCTAAAGTGATTGCTTCACTTTTCGTAATTCCGCTATTGGTCATACTCGCTGTATTTTTAGGCATTATAGGCGGCTGGGCGGCAGGTGTAATGGGTCGCTTTTATACCACTACTGAATATGTGAGAGGACTTCAAGACTATATGAAAAGCTGGGATTTGGTGGTGATGATGATCAAGTCGGTCTCTTTTGCGTTTATTATCTCCACAGTGTCTTGCTATAAAGGTTTTACCGTAAAAGGTGGAGCACTCGAAATCGGCAAAGCAAGTACGCAAGCGGTTGTATTGAGTAGTATCTTTGTGATTATCGTCAATTTTTTCATTGCCTTTTTCTTGCTAGATTAACGTATGATAGAAGTAAACAACATTCATAAGTCATTTGGCGAACAGCATGTGCTGAAAGGTATTACGGCTACTTTCGAAGCAGGAAAGTGTAATCTTATCATTGGCAAGTCAGGCAGTGGTAAAACCGTATTTCTAAAAACCATGGTAGGGCTTTTATCGCCCGATGAAGGCGATATACAATACGATGGACGGTCATTTCAGAAAATGGATAAAGATGAGCGTAAAGCTATTAGACGTGAAATCGGTATGCTTTTTCAAGGATCTGCGCTTTTTGACTCGATGACCGTAGAAGAAAACATTCGCTTTCCACTCGATATGTTTACCAACCTATCTGCTGCCGAAAAACACGACAGGGTAAACGAATGTCTTGAGCAAGTAAACATGCCAGGCATCAATAAAAAATTTCCTGATGAGTTGAGTGGAGGTATGAAAAAAAGGGTAGGTATAGCGAGAGCCATAGTGCTTAATCCTAAGTACTTATTTTGTGATGAGCCAAACTCTGGACTCGATCCTAAAACAGCAATCGTGATAGATGAATTGATACAAGAAATCACTGCTCAATATAAAATGACCACCCTTATCAACACCCATGATATGAACTCTGTAATGGGGATAGGGGATCATATCTTATTTTTATTTAAAGGAGAAAAATATTGGGAAGGCAATAGCAAAGATATCATGAATATTCACGATGGTGAACTTTATGATTTTATATTTGCCTCGGATTTCCTAAAAGAGTTGAGAAAAAACGCAAGAGTTTAAACCTATATTTGAAAACAAAATAAACAAGAGAAATGAGTGTATTAGTAAATAAGAATAGCAAAATAATCGTACAAGGATTTACAGGCAAAGAGGGTACTTTTCACGCTACCCAAATGCTCGAGTATGGCACGAATGTAGTAGGAGGAGTAACTCCAGGAAAAGGAGGCGAAACTCACCTCGACAAGCCCGTTTTCAATACCGTAGCCGATGCACGCAAAGCTACTGGCTGCGATGTATCGATTATTTTTGTACCACCTCCGTTTGCGGCAGATGCTATTATGGAAGCGGCAGAGTCTGGCCTAGAGCTAGTGGTGTGTATCACCGAAGGCATACCTGTACAAGACATGGTAAAAGTGAAAGAGTATTTGAAAGGGTCAAACACACGTTTAATAGGGCCAAACTGCCCAGGAGTCATCACACCTGAGGGTGCAAAAGTAGGCATCATGCCAGGCTTTGTATTTAAGCCAGGCAAGGTGGGCATCGTATCAAAATCAGGCACATTGACTTATGAAGCTGCAGATCAAGTAGTGAAAGCTGGCTTAGGTATATCTACGGCTATAGGTATAGGAGGCGACCCTATTATAGGCACCACTACCCGCGAAGCGGTAGAGTTGTTTATGAATGACCCAGATACAGATGCTATCGTAATGATAGGCGAAATAGGTGGAGGACTAGAGGCCGAAGCAGCTCGCTGGATCAAAGCAAATGGCAATAAAAAGCCTGTAGTAGGCTTTATCGCAGGTCAAACTGCCCCTCCCGGACGTAGAATGGGTCATGCTGGAGCTATCATAGGTGGTGCAGAAGACACGGCTGCTGCCAAAATGGCTATCATGCGGGAGTGTGGAATACATGTAGTCGATTCGCCAGCAGGTATCGGTGAAATGGTGAAAGAAGTGCTAGGAAAATAACCAATAGGATCATTAGTAAAAATCCCCCTTGATTTCTCTTGGGGGATTTTTTTTGGAATAAATTTATATTTGAAAAACATTTAAAGCCATGATAATAAGCATCAATAAAAAAGTTATTATTTTCTTCGTCTTTTGCTTTGCTTTTAGCTATACAACATACAGCCAAACTATATGGGGAGAAATTGACCTCAAAGAGTTGGATAGGAGGCATTGTCCATTTGATAGTTCGGCAAAAGCTATGGTATTGTTTGATAACGATATTACCTCAATTTGATTAGCTAAAGTAATCGGAAAAAAGTTTACATTAGAGTTAATTGATTTTAGCTTTAGAGGTTGGTTTTAAACAAAATATGTCTTAGGAAATGAATTTTGAGGATTTTAAAAATAGATTAGATAAATCTACACAGGAAGATGAAGTAAGGGGCATATATGCTACTTATTTTAAGATAAAATACAACACGGCTGACAGACACGATTTATATACCCCTCAAGTTTTATTTGAGTTTAAGGCCTATAAAAACTTTCACAATCTAAAAGCACTAGCTACGATTTTGGCTCAGTCGCTTTACTACATCAGACGACTTAAATATGTAGATGTAGAAAAAGCAATCCCGTTTTTTATTTGCCTAGCGGATAAAAATGAAGCTGCCCTAACGGAGACCCGAAAATGGGTAACTTATTATACAAACGACAGCTATGACTGGGAAAGACCTGCTAGCAAGCCTGACCCAAAATTAATAGACCATCTAGTAAAAGAGCCTGAAACAGGGAAACTGCATGTATATTTAATTACCAAAAAGCAAGAACACGAAGCATTCAAAAAAAATCTGGACAATGCCTTGAATCCACAAATGATTATGGATTTTGGGGACAAGAAAGTAATCAATGAAGAAAATTTTGAAGCTGTTTTTGAGCATTGGAAAAACGTAATAGGGCCATACATTGTAAACGGCTATAAACCCTCTTTTTATTTCCTCGCCAACATTCAGCGTGACAAAGTAATCATTGACAAAGACAACAGCCGTGTAGTTTTCACATTTGAAGACAAGAACTCAAAAACGCAAAAAGTCTTGATGAAAGACTACGATTATTTTTGGAGTGTATATGACTATGTAGAAAATACTGAAACCATCACTGGCATACATGCAAAACTTGACCGACTCACAGACGAAAGTCAACGAAGATTTGAGGGAGAGTTTTTTACGCCCTTACATTTCGGGCAAAAAGCAGTGCATTACTGGAAAGAAGTGCTAGGCAAAAATTGGTTTAAATCAGGCAAATACAGAGTCTGGGATATGGCTGCTGGCACTGGAAACCTCGAATATCACTTGCCCGCAGAAGCATATAAATACTTGTATCTATCAACTCTGCATGGTGGCGAAGCTGACCATCTAAACAAGGTTTTTCCAAACGCTACTTGTTTTCAATATGACTACTTGAATGATGATGTAGAATATGTTTTCAATAAAGGTAGTTTGCCTTTTGTACCTAGTTGGAAGCTGCCTCAGAAACTAAGAGATGAGCTAGCAGACCCCAGTATCACTTGGATTGTGTATATCAATCCGCCTTTCGCTACAGCACAGGATGCGAGACAAAAAACATCTAAAACTGGCGTAAATAAAACAAAAGTGGAAATGGCTATGGATAAAGTAGATGCTGGTCATGTGAAACGTGAATTGTTTGCACAGTTTATGTTTCGCATAGCTCATGAACTGCCTAAAAAAACCTACCTAGGTATGTTTTCAACCTTGAAATACCTTAATGCTCCTGACAGTATAGCATATAGAGACAAACATTTTAACTACAAGTATGAAAAAGGTTTTGTGTTTCATTCTAAATGTTTTCATGGTATAACTGGAGATTTTCCAATCAGCTTTTTGATTTGGAATTTATCAAAATCAAGTCAGACAAAAACTATTGAAATAGATATAGCAAATGGAGCGGCTCAAAGCATAGGAGTGAAACATTTGCAACTCATAGCAAAAAAAGATGTGTTGAATAATTGGTTTAAAAGACCTCAAAATTCAAACGATTACATTTTACCTGCAATGAGCAACGGTATAACTGTCAAAGATGGAAATACTGACACTCGCCACAGAGCAAGACCAGATTTTTTAGCTTCTATTTGTAGTAAAGGTAACGACTTTCAAAATGCAAAATACGTTACAATTCTTTCTTCACCCAGTGTAAGTGCAGGTGCATTTACAGTAATCAAGGAGAATTTTGAAAAAGCATTAACACTTCACGCAGTTAGAAAAATCCCAAAACCAACTTGGCTGAATGACCGAAATCAATTCTTAGTTCCACATACTAAACCCTCAAAAGAGTTTTATAACGACTGCATCGTTTGGAGTTTGTTTGCAAATTCCAATCAAACTTCTGCTTTAAAGAATGTTCAGTATTTAGGTAACACTTACCAAATAAAAAACAACTTCTACCCTTTCCGACTTGAAGAAATCAAACATTGGGTAATCAAAGACCCTGATTTTAAACTTCAAATCGTAAACGACCAAAACCGCTTTGTTGCGGATTGGCTTTCAAAAAATGACTTGTCAGACGAAGCAAAACAAGTGATTGAAAAAGCCAAAACAGTTTACAAACTCTTTTATGCAAACCTTAACCAAATGGCGACCAACAAATGGAAAATTGACACCTGGGACGCAGGTTGGTATCAAATAAGACGTTGCTTGACCGAACACAATTTAGCAACAGAGGAACTAAAAGAATTAAGTAAGGCAAACGAACAACTTGCTGCCAAAATCTTGCCTCAAATAGAAACTTTTGGATTTTTAGATACGGACGAAGTGTATGATGATATTTAAAAAAACATAAAACTCAAGCAAATGAAACTCCTATTTAAAGGCGATCAAACCAATATCAAACTAGCAGTAGATAAAGCAAATGAAATTCTAAATAATCCTCTCTTTTGGGAAGAAGTGGGGAAATTGCCCAAGTTTGATAACACAGACTTGTCTTCTCTCCAAATTGCTGATATTCTTAGAAAAGCAAATCAAGAAATCCAAATAAAAACGTATTGGAGTTTCAACCCATTTCGTCCAAGAACCTGTGTTAATGCCAAAACCGTGAGTGCTACTTTGATAAAAATCAATACCCGCTGCTTTAGTAATGACCTAAAAACTGCTGTAAACACATTGGTTCATGAAAGCACGCACGCTGGCGATTTTTTGGATGGAAAATGGGATTTTACACACGTTGATAATGCTAATGATGGTGAGGAAAACAACACCGCTCCTTGGGCGATTGGCAAATTAGCTGAAAAATTTATTTAAACACTTCAAAGCCTATAATATAGCTGAGTCTTAGAACAGCAAACGATAGCGAGAAAAATAAGACAAGTCTTGGATTAATCTACCCCACACTACAAGTTTTAGGAGTAGGTTTTGGGATGGTAACTTGTGCCTTATCTTTACCAAATTACTCAATTTGTTCTCCTAGGGCATCACGACTGATAATTCTACTATTTAATTTCGCTAAGCTATCAAGTTGGAAAGCAGTTTGTGATTAAAACATCATGCATACCGCCTTGATAAATTCATACAATAAAGCTAAAGGCAACTTAGGTATTCATCGTGTTAAGGCAATTCCACTTTAGCCGAACATTTGGTTCCGTTTATAGACACGTTACAAAATGCTAAGTATGTTTTGTTGTTCTCCTCAATGCAAAGAATGTAACCCGAATAGTAGGCATAATCACCAGCAAAATAAAGTTCAGCTTCAGCGTTTAATGTAGAAGCATTTCCGGAGAAACCAATCTTAAACAGATCACCCTGCTTAGGTTTCTGGTTGCTGTAGAAATAAAAAATTAAATTTTGACTACCCGAATATTGCACTCTATATGCAGCTTTATTATTAAAATAATTATTGTAGGAATTATTATAATAGGATACACTATAAGTTTTTAAAGTAGATCCACTTGCATAGACGGTATTGTTGGCAGATATTTGACATGGAGAAGTACTGCTTCCAGTAAGATCAAGTCGAACCGTAGCGACTTGGGCATTGCATTTTTTTGAATAGTAGTATTTGAGGGTGAATATATAGTCCCCTGCATATGCACTAGATCCAGTATTAAAATCATACGTAAAAACACTATATGGATTGTAATTATAAGGGAAGATAATTTGCTGTTTAATTTTATTTGGTAGCAATATTTCTAAAGTATCATATGCACTAAATGATTGACTAAATGATACGCTTGCTTCCGTAAAATAGTCTGTAGAAAAAGTTTTTGAGTTTGGCTCTAGCCCATTGGTACATACTACAGAAATGTTTTCAATTTTAGTACATCCTGTCAAAACGGTGAGAAGCCAAATTGATATCATTAAATATAAACTTTTCATACAATGGGTTTAAAAAATTAGAGAGCCGAATCCGATTTTAAATTCGACAAGTTGTTTTAAAAAAATATTAGTACTTACTTGATTTACAAGCTCAGTTTCGCTTCCATATTTGTCATTGACAAAACTCGAAGGGAGCATTTTAAAAATGCTGGTTACTGGTAGGTTTACTAAACCCTCAATACTAATAATCAGCCGTTTTGCCACAATAAAATTTCTGCCCATGCCGACTTTTAAAACCATATCATGAGAGGTGATACGTTTAGTGTACAATATATCAGGATCCTCATAATTTTCGGCAATTAATTTCAAAGTATGTACAGAATGTATGTATCCAATTCCAAGTAAAAAATACCTCCCAACAGGAGCTATATATCCTTTTCTATTTCTATAAAACTTACAGATAACCGATGCTTCGTTGGATGCATAAAGTTGATTTTTCTGACCAGATATTCCATTTACGAGCAGTCCATTGT
Organism: uncultured Bacteroidota bacterium; assembly: GCA_937894725.1. Classification (GTDB taxonomy): domain Bacteria; phylum Bacteroidota; class Bacteroidia; order Chitinophagales; family LD1; genus CALAYL01. Next base: position 13,002 of record CALAYL010000089.1, on the reverse strand, counting down.
ACCCATTATACCCAAAAATTTTCGAACTACCTTGGTAATCCATTCTTGAATATCTCAGTACGAGTTCGTGTCTTCTCGTAAGTGCATAACCAAATTCCGCACTATGATGCATATATGGCATTTTTGCCATAAAGTCCCAATTGACCATTGCACCAAAATCATATTTTAGAGAGGCTCTGAGTCCTAAAAAACCAGGCGTTTTTAGTTTGGGATTTTCTGCTTGTAAACCAAAGCCACTTAGGCAAAGGAATAAAACGAGCAAGTATTTACTTTTCATTGTTTTGCTTTTTCTGATGAGAGGGACTTTAAAATTAAACCTACTTTTCAATGGGCTTCTGTTTTATTTGATAGAAGGTATCGTATATATTTTGATCCATAATGTAACTCGCAGTTCTGTTATTTATTTCTCGGTAATTGGAAAACTCAAGCTCATCCGTTTCTACATTATAAATCATATTGAAATATATAGTCCACCTACCGTTGTTGATGAGTGGGCTAAGGGTAAATGGCAATATAAAGGGCAGAGAGGCCGTCAAAATAGCAAGCTTAGTAGTTTTGCTAGGATCTTCTCTATACGACACCATTCCAGACCACATAAAATGGTTAGAGCCATATTTTTTTGCTAATTCCAACATACGGGTCCTGTTTTGAAATGGCACATCGATATCATTGGGATGATTTACTCTATCTCTTATATACTCTTGCATAAAAGTGATGTCATTCAATTTCTCAATTTCATTTTCTTCTATGTTTCTCACATTCAACATCTCGATTTCCACCTTTGCTTTTTTAGCAATAGAGACTATTCTCCTACTAAAATCTATTTGACCTGCTTCCCCTTTTATGTATTTAATGTTTGATTTTTTCTTATCAATAATATCCATGTAAAAGGGAGTCATCACCACTACTTTCTCGAGTCCCAAAAAACTACTCGTTTTATTTGATCTGCCTTTTTTGTACGATACATCAGCACCTTGCTCTTTCCTTTTTTTATCGGCAGCAGTAGCGAATGCATCCTCTATAAGTTTATCTTTTTTGTATGTAGCAATGGCTAATTGCGAAAAATCATATGTGCCGCTTTTTACCATTTCAGCTTTTACATCTTGTTTTTTTATCTTCTGATACTTTGAACTTTTAGTAGTTATGTTCAAAGAAATAACACTGTCCTTTTTTTCTTCCGAAGAAACAAGATTGGTTGAATCCGCATCTAGGTTTTTTGTGGTTTCGCTAGTTTTAATAGAGTCAAATAAAGATTGGTCGTAGTAGTAGTCCAGCCCCTTTCCTTTTAGTTTTAACGAACTTGCTATGGTTTCAAGAGTGAGCTTAACATCTTTGTCATCTGGGTATTCTGATGCCAATTTTGCAGCGTACGAAAGTGCTAATGAGCCAATATAGCTTTCATCGGCAGAGTCTAGCTTCGCAAACAAGTAATAAAGCGTTTGTGATCTTCCTTCGATATCTTTATATGAACCCTGTACATCATCTATATGTCCATTAGCAGAATATTCCGCTAAGCCTGAAAGAGATAACATCACGTTTTTCTTTAGAAATTTATTGGAAGGAAAATCTTTGAGCAACAGGTAGGAGTTGTATAGCGCTTTTGTGTAGGAATGAAACAAAAGATATAATCTGCTTTGCTCAAATCTGGCAATCGTTCTGATGTTGTCAAAACTATTTTCACCTACTAAGAAAATAGACTTACCCGCATTGCTTTCTGTTGCTAACAACTTGGCTAATGTCTGCCTTCTAGCTTTAATACTGGGGTGCGTACTCTTCTCATCATCATCTTCATCGCTTATATTTATATCCTTTGCTTTATTGAGGTGAAATCTTGATGGAATCTTATAATAATCAGTTTCAAAAAAAGATTTATCAATGTCAACTTCATCAAATGGAAGATAAGAGTATTTTAACACGTCAAACACATCTAAAAGATTTTCAGATGAATAATTCGACTTCTTGAATAATTCAAATCCTTTAACGTCTGCCTCTTCTTCATGTTCTTTAGAATAATTACATTTAGCAACAAACTTATCATCGTTTGATTCTAGGTTCCGATAATTTCCTTTTCCTTTTTGTATCGTTTCATATTCAACAGCTTGTTGAATACTATGTTTTAAAAGGTAATGTTCAATTTCGTGACATAGAATGTAAGCTAATTGCGCTTCATTTTCAACTTGTGCTAAAAGACCTATATTAATGAAAATAATTCCTTGATTAGTGGACGTGGCATTTACTGCTGGAGATTTTAAGATGTAAAACCGAATTTTCTTGAGCAGCTCTGGATTGTTTACCAAAACATTCGAGGCAACTTTGTTTACATAATCTGAGAGGGGGTCATTAAACAATACTTTGCCACTTAATATTAGGTTGTCGATTTCGAAATTAGATTCTAGCAAAAAATTCTTTTTGGTTTTTTTGGCCTGCTTTTCACCTTTCAACTGCTCCTTCTCTTCCTTGTATTTCAACGAAGATTTAACCACAAAATCCTTAGGGAGATTGCCTTTTGATTGGATTGGTAAATAATCATTTTGAAACTGACATTGTACAGCAATAGATGTCAGTATAGTTGCGAGGGTAAGCAATAGCTTCATGGTATAAAAAAGTTGTTACAAATGTATAAAAAAAGTTATCGGAAGTAAGTTTTATCATAAAATCCGTAAAAAATTATGGCAAATTGTTATATTGGGCTGTTTTGCATTTGCTCTAAACATTATTTAGCATTAGTTATCCGAAAATTTTATTTCTACCTAAGCTATTTAAAATATACCGTTGAGCATCTCATGCGATAGTTTTATTACTTTGAGTTTCGTTACGCTATTAAGTCTGGAAGTCCCATTTCAATTTATTTGATTTGAGATAAAAAAAAGGCTGCACTTCATGAGTACAGCCTTCAATGAAATGCTGAAATAGATTAATCTACTTTTATCACTTTCAATATTTTTCTATCATGTAAGCCTATCAAGTGGAGATAATATAATCCGCTCGCAGCTTCTGATAAACTGATAGTATTGGTGTATTTTAAATTAGACCTTGCTGCGATTACTTGCCCCACTTCATTAGTGATTTCAAAACTATACTGGCTCAAATCTTTCACATCTGTAGAGAAATTAAGGGTAAACACATTTCTAAATGGGTTTGGATAAATCAATGGCTTGAGGTTGACCACTGTCTCGTCTATTCCCGAAATGACAATATACATCGAATCAGAAACATTGAAACAGCCATTAGTATTGGAAACTCGCACTTGATAATAGCCTGTAGAAGCCACCGTATAGCTTTGGTTGGTAGCGCCATTCAAAAATCCATTATTCAACATCCACTGATTGCTAATAGTGGACGAAGAGGTTAGTGTGTTGCCATTTTTGGTGAGGGTAGGTTTTACTGGTATCGGGTTCACCGTCACTACTGCAGGCGAAGAGCTATTACTACAGCCATTAATCGTAATATTTAAGGTGTAAACACCTGCATGGGCAGTAGATGCGCTATTGATACTAATGTTTTGGGATGAATATACAGCTCCATTTGGTCCTGACCAACTGTAAGTAGCTCCTGCTACCGCAGCCGTATTCAATACCAATTGTGCATTTTCACAAACAGGGGAGTTGGTAGTGATCACTGGTGAGTTTGGCGTGGCGTTTACCGTCATTGTAATCACATTTGAAGTGACAGTAGGTGTAGATACACAGGTGAAACTTGAAGTCATCACACAGCTCACTACCGCACCATTACTCAATTGTGTAGCAGTAAATATAGCCGAATTCGTACCTACATCTATGCCGTTTACTTTCCATTGGTAAGTAGGATTGCTACCTGCATTTGAAGCAGTAGCAGTGAAAGTAGCCGTAGCTCCACTACAAATCGAATTGCCTGGAGTGGCTACAATGCTGACAGTTGGGTTAGTGCTATTTCCTACTAAAATAGTGATAGGCGTAGAAATAGCAGCCATCGGATTGGCACAAGGGCTAGTAGTAGTGAGTACTACAGAGACTACATCGCCATTACTTAACGTAGAAGAAGTGTATGTATTGCTATTCGTTCCTACTGTGTTGCCATTGACTTTCCATTGGTAGGTAGGAGCAGTACCCGCGTTTGTTGGCAAAGCCGTAAACGTAACACTTGCACCTTGACAAATGTTGGTGGCAGTGGCATTCACCATCACAGATGGTGCAACGATAGGACTGATGGTCATCAAAATTGAATTAGATGATACTGCTGTGTTAGTTATACAGGCAAGAGAAGAAGTCAACTCGCATGTCACTACATCATTGTTGTTTAATGTAGAGGTTGTGAAAGTAGTGCTATTTCCTCCAACTACAGTTCCATTCACTTTCCATTTATAAACGGGTGTACTACCTGCATTCGTAGTGGTAGCCGTGAAAGTAACCGCTGTACCTGCACATACATTTGTGGCAGAAGGTGCAATACTAATAGTAGGTGTGAGCGAATTGTTTACGGTCATCGTAATGCTATTAGAAGTAGCAGTAGTAGGCACTGCACATACAGATGAAGAAGTTAACACACAACTTACAATGGCTCCATTGGTGAGTGACGTAGTCGTAAATGTACTGCTGTTTGTACCTGTATTTGTGCCATTTACTTTCCATTGATAAACTGGACTAGTGCCGCCATTCGTAATACTAGCTGTAAACACCGTGCTCGAACCGGTGCATATAGCAGTAGTAGCAGTGCTAATCGCTATCGTTGGCGCTGAGGCTGTATTCACTGTGATATTGATAGGGGTAGAAGAAACAGTAGGTGTGGCTATGCAAGCAGCATTTGAGGTCATTTCACAGACCACAGCATCTCCATTGTTCAACGTAGTGGAAGCAAAAACAGTAGCATTCGTGCCAACATTTGCGCCATTCACTTTCCATTGATACACCGGAGCAGTGCCTCCATTAGTAGGTGTAGCGGTGAACGTAATGGATTGACCTTGACAAATGTTTGTAGCAGATGGACTCACACTCACAGATGGCGTAGAAGGTGTAGCTACCGAAATTGAAATGCTATTTGAGTTGACCGTTGCAGGATTAGCGCAAGTAGCATTGGTTGTAAGCACACAACTCACTACATCGCCATTCGCTAAAGTAGATGTAGCAAAAGTACTTCCTGTGGCTACATTCGAGCCATTTACTTTCCACTGATATAGCGGAGCGGTACCGCCATTGCTAGCAGTAGCGTTAAAAGTAATAGATGTACCCGTACAAATAGAGGTAGCAGAAGCCGCTATATTCACAGTAGGAACTAGGGTTGGTGAAACCACCATGACGATAGTATTTGAAGTATCCATACTAGGACTGATACATGCGCCAGATGCAGTTAAAACACAACTCACTACCGATCCATTTGAAAGGGTATTCGTAGTGAAACTATTTCCTGTGGCCACATTTGCCCCATTTACTTGCCATTGATATGCAGGGTTTGCACCACCATTAGTTGGTGTAGCTGTGAATACTACGGTAGTTCCAGCGCAAACATTGTTTGCACTTACTGCAATGTTTACATCAGGTATGGATGCTGGATTTACAGTGATAGTGAAAGGTGTAGCGGTAGCCGTAGGTACTGATGGACAAGAAGCAGATGAAGTCATCACCACTGTTATTACATCGCCATTTGCTAAAGTAGTACTAGTAAATGCTGCGGCATTTGTGCCTGCATTATTTCCATTTACTTTCCATTGGTAGCTAGGTGTGCTGCCTCCATTAGTTGGACTAGCAGTGAAAGTTACACTTTGTCCTGAGCAAATATTCGTAGCTGATGGTGTAAAGGAAACAGCTGGAGAAACTGTAGGTGAAACCACTATTGTTAAGCTATTTGAAGAAGCATTTGCAGGTGTTGCACAAGCTGCATTAGATGTCAAAATACAACTTACTACATCACCATTGGCTAAAGCAGAAGTGGTAAAAGTAGCTGCGTTTGTGCCTGCATTTGTGCCATTTATTTTCCATTGATAAACTGGTGATGTACCGCCATTCGTTGGAGTAGCGGTGAAAGTTGCTGATGATCCTGTACATATAGAAGTGCTAGAAGCAGTGATACTCACACTTGCATTGACGGCTGGATTTACAGTGATTGAAACTACATTTGATGTATCGGTAGTTTTCGATGCGCAGCTCACATTGCTTGTAAGTACACATTTAAATACATCATTGTTGCTGATTGAAGAAGTAGAAAGCGTAGCACTATTTGTGCCTACTACTGTTGCATTCCTAAACCACTGATAGCTTGGCGAATTACCTCCATTTACTGTTGTAGCAGTAAATAACACAGGACTTCCTGCGCAGATTGAAGTTTGTGAAGCGGTGATTGTCACATCTGGCGTTGAAGCTGGATTCACAGTGATAGTGAAAGGTGCAGCAGTAGCCGTGGGTACAGATGGACAAGAAGCAGATGATGTCATCACCACCGTTATCACATCGCCATTTGCTAAAGTAGTACTAGTAAATGTTGCGGCATTTGCACCTGCATTATTTCCATTTACTTTCCATTGATAGCTTGGAGTGCTGCCTCCATTGGTAGGAGTAGCTGTGAAAGTTACACTTTGTCCAGCACAGATATTAGTAGCTGATGGTGTGAAGGAAACAGATGGTGCAACTGGCGCATTTACTAAAATAGTAAGTGCGTTAGATGAAACGGTAGTAGTAGAAACACAATTGGCATTAGATGTCAAAACACAGCTTACTACATCGCCATTGGCTAAAGTGGAAGTTGTAAATGTTGCTGCATTTGTGCCTGCATTCACATTGTTTACTTTCCATTGGTAGGCAGGAGAAGTACCACCATTGGTGATAGTAGCGGTATATGTTACCGCTGTTCCTGTACAAATATTGGTAGCAGAAGGAGTGATTGAAATGGTAGGGGTTGCATTAGAACCTACGGTGATGACTATGGCATTTGAAGTATCATTAGAAGGAACTGCACAAGTTGCATTTGATGTCAAAATACATTTCACTACATCATTATTAGCTAAAGTAGTTGTTGAATAAGTAGCTCCGCTCGTGGCAACTACTGTGCTATTTTTCAACCATAAATAGGAAGGCGAAGTGCCTCCATTTACAGGTGATGCCGTGAAAGTTACACTCTGACCCGCACAAATGCTACTATTTGATGCTGCAATAGTTACATCAGGAATGACCGATGGAGCTACTGCCATAGTAATTGTATTTGATGAAACAGTGGATGCGCCACTACATCCATTAGTAGATGTAAATTGACAACTGACTACGTCTCCGTTTGCTAAAGTGGATGAAGAGAATGTAGCACTATTTGTGCCTACATTTCCACCATTTATTTTCCATTGATAAACTGGATTAGTTCCAGCATTGGTAACAGCCGAATTGAAAGAAGCTGATGCTCCTGCACAGATTGAATTTCCACCACTGATAGTGATAGTGGCCGATGCAGGAGTGGTTACCGTCATGCTAATTGTATTAGATGTAACGTTTGTAGATGAAACACAATTTGCATTTGATGTCAAAACACAGCTAATCACATCTCCGTTATTCAATGTACTGGTTGAAAAAGTTGTGCTGTTTGTTCCAACATTTGAACCATTCACTTTCCATTGATACACAGGAGTGCTTCCCCCATTTGTAGGTGTAGCCGTAAAGCTTACAGACGTTCCCGTGCAAATATTGGTACTGCTTGCCGTTATACTCACAGTTGCTAGCACTGTAGGTGTTACCGTCATAGTGATAGGATTAGAACTAGCAGTAGATGGACTTGCGCAATTTGCTGACGAGGTCATTTCTAAGGTAATCACATCATTGTTTGCTAAGGTATTGGATGTATAAGATGAAGTGGTAGCTCCACTTATCACAGTCCCATTTTTCTTCCATACAAATGTTGGCGTTCCGCCTCCGTTGGTCACTGTAGAATTAAACGTAACAGATGTGCCACTGCAAATCGCATTGGTCGTAGTGCTTATAGAAACTGTAGGAACTACAGCAGTATTTACTCCTATCGTGATGGCATTAGAGGTGGCTGTAGATGTTGATGCGCAAAGGGCATTAGTTGTCATTATGCATGTGACTACATCATTGTTTGCAATGCTTGAACTTGTATATGAAATTGCATTAGTGCCAACATTCGAGCCGTTTACTTTCCATTGGTATGAAGGGGTTGTTCCTCCATTCATTGGCGTAGCAGTAAAGGTGATACTATTTCCGCTACAAATGCTCGTAGCTGATGCAGTGATGCTGACACTAGGCGTTACCGATGGGTTTACAATCATTTTGAGCGTATTTGAAGAAGCTGATGTAGGTGAACTACATAAGGCTGACGAAGTAACAACACATGAAATAGCATCCGCATTTACTAAGGTAGTAGTTGAATAAGATGATGCGTTAGCTCCTGCTATATTCACTCCATTTTTCTTCCATTGGAAAACTGGAGTACCACCGCCATTGGTAGGCAAAGCAGTAAATGTAACAGAGGTTCCAGAGCAAACTGTGGTAGTAGCAGTGTTAATAGTGATGCTCGGTGAAGTAGTAGCCGTAACGGTCATTGTAACTGCATTTGAAGTAGCTGTAGAGGTCGTAGCACAATTTGCATTGGAGGTCAAAACACAACTCACTACATCATTATTGGCTAAAGTAGTGCTTCCAAAAGTAGATGAGTTCGTACCTATATTTCCGCCATTCAATTTCCATTGGTAAGAAGGGGTACTTCCTCCGTTAGTTGTAGTAGCAGTAAACAAAACAGCTGTCCCAGAGCAAACATTATTATTGTTTGCAGCTATGGAAATAGATGGAGAAACCACAGGATTTACCACCATTACTATTTTGTTTGTAGTGGAGCTATTTGGCACAGCACATGATGAACTAGATGTAACTACGCACCAAATGGTGTCGCTATTATTCAATCCTGAGCTACTAAAAGTAGCTGCATTTCCACCAATATTTCCACTGTTCAATTTCCATTGATAAGAAGGAGTGCTTCCTGCATTTGTAGCCGTAGCCGTAAAGGTAACATTAGAGCCAGCGCATATCGTACTTGAAGATGCCGAAATGGTAGCTGATGGAGCCGTAGTAGGATTGACTACGATTGGAATTCCAGCACTGGTAGCAGTAGAAGGAGATGCACATCCTGAATTAGAGGTCATCACACAGCTCACTACATCATTGTTTGCTAGTGAAGAACTGCTAAATGTACTTGAATTTGTACCCGCATTTATGTTGTTTACTTTCCATTGATAAGTTGGTGAAACCCCACCATTGGTGATAGTAGAAGTGAAATTCACTGCTGTTCCTGCACATACATTTGTAGCCGATGGCGAAATAGAAATGGTAGGCACCACCGAGGATGAAACGCTCATAGTGATTGCGTTTGAAGCTACTGTAGAGATAGTGTTACAACTTGCAGATGAAGTAACTTCACAAGTTATCACATCATTGTTTGCTAAGGTAGTAGAGGTGAAGGTAGAAGAGTTAGTTCCTACATTTGTTGCGCCTTTTTTCCATTGGTATGTAGGTGTAACTCCTGCATTAATCGCATTAGCCGTAAAGGTTACTGACTGTCCTGTGCAGATAGATGTGATAGACGCAGATATAGATATAGAAGGCGTATTGTTTGGATTTACGGTTATCAATAATGAATTAGAAGTTACTACCAAAGGGGTAGCACAATTCGCATTGGATGTCATTTCCAAACTGATCACATCATTATTTGACAGCGTATTGGTAGTGTATGTATTAGCTGTAGCACCGCCAATGTTCGCTCCATTCTTTTTCCACTGATAAGCAGGAGCTCCACCTCCATTAGTAGGTGTAGCAGTGAAAGTTATATTTGCGCCTGAGCAGATAGTAGTAGCAGCAGTCGAGATGCTTACAGCTGGTGTTACATTCGGGAAAACGGTCATCGTTACCAAGTTAGACGTAGCAGGACTTCCCGTAACACATGCTAACGAAGAGGTCATGACACAAGACACAACTGCATTGTTGGCGATAGAAGAAGATGAAAATGTATATGTATTTGTTCCGACATTCGCACCATTAACTTTCCATTGGTAGTTTGGATTTGAGCCCCCATTAGTAGGAGTTGCTGTAAACAAAACATTTGAACCATTACACACTGCGGTACTTGGAGAAGGAGATATAAACAAAGAAGCACTCAAGCCTGAACTAGGGTTTACGGTAATGTTCACAGTATCGCTTAGAGAGCATCCACTGCTGGTTGAATTTACGATGTATTGTGTAGTCGTTGAAGGTGTGGCTATTGGATTGGCAATATTTGGATTGCTTAAACCTGCCGAAGGAGTCCATGAGTAACTCGACCCTCCAGTGGCATTTAATTGCACAGAATTTCCGGAACAAATAGTCGTATCGTTCGATGCAACTAAGGCTCCTGGTTTTATTTTAAACAAGGCATCACTCAAATCAAACAATGTAGGAGTAGGCGCAGACTGTACTCTCACTAATACATTCGGTGCATTGATATTTGGAACTGTCCAATTATAAGAATAGGAAGTGGTGGCGTAATTAGAAATAATCGGAATCCAATTTACGGCATTATCTATAGAGTACGCTATGTTGTAAGTACCTATTGGCCCTCCCACTTCAGACCATGTGATGTTGTAGTTTTGGCAAGCATTCAAAGAGTCTGCTGTGCCATTTGGTGTGATGATAGTGATAGGATTGGCCGTATTTGAAATAGTAAAGGCTACATCAGAAATATCTTCTTTACAGCTGTTTATATTGTCTCTGATTCGTATGTAACAATTAGTAGATGGAGTGTTTGGCACAGTCCAGTTATAATTATTGGTAGAAGTATTGTATCCTAAAACAATATTTGTCCAAGGTCCAGAAGGCCCTGCAGTTGAGTAGGCTATATCATAGATGTTTGAAATGCCATCACTTTGCCATTTTATTGGATAAACAGAACCGATTTGCAACACTCCACCAAAATTTGGTTGGATAATAGTAACCGCTCTTTTTATTGTAAAAGTAGCATCACTTACATCTCCCAATGAAACGCTGCTTGTCGGATAAACCCGAACTAATGCAGTTGTAGTAGGCAAATTAGGGATAGTCCAGTTATACGAACTAAAAGTGCTATTGTAGGTGGCATTTGTTTGGATATTTACCCAGTTTGCTCCATTATCTATGGAATATTCGATATTAAAAGAGGTATAAGCAGGAGCTCTTTCAAAACTGATAGTAGTTTGGGTACATGCTCCAAGTTGATTGCCACCATTTGGATTTGTGATTCTCACATAAGGTCTCAACGTAAATGGCGCATTGTTTATATCGAAGTATGCTACATTCGATGCGTTGGCTACTTTCACAAAGGCTTTATCAGAATTTACATTTGGAATAGTCCATGTATAAGCACCACTATTGCTTACATTGTTTGCAATGGTATTCCATGTTACTCCACTATCTAAAGAGTAAGTCAGATTTACAGTTGAATTGAAAACTGAGCTTGCAATCCATGTTACAGATTGGGTAGTTCCTGCATACCAAGTCTCTCCACCATTTGGTGCAGTAAGAATCGGAGTTGGTATTTGGATAGTAAATGTGGCATCACTCACATCAAACAAAGATGGATTGCTTACATTACTTACTCGAATTAAACACTGCGTAGAATTTAAGAATGGAACAGTCCAACTATATGACCCCGTGTTGGAAGTTGAAGACACTACCGTATTCCAGGTGGTTCCATTGTCTATCGAAAATTCTATAAATACACTACTATAGAAAGTTGACGAATTCCAAGTTATGTTCTTAGAAGAAAGTGAGTTCCATACTTCCCCTCCATTCGGTGATGTTAAGATAGGCGTGGCCGCTACTATGGTATTCGCTGTATTGCTCGTATCAAATCTGCATACATTCTGATTGTCTCGTACTAGCACAAACATATTCGTGCTTGGCAAATTCGGTACACTCCAGTTATAACTATTGCCTGACACATTGGTCGCTAATGTGGAATATGAGCCATTCGCGCCTCCTCGGCTGTACAATACATCAAAAAATCCACTCGTGCCACTGGCTGTCCATGTGATATTGTAGTTTGTTAGCGCATTCACCGTTACTCCACCATTCGGATTCGTTACCGTGATGTTTCCACTTGGCAAGCCTATTGTGTTATTCGTAGCACTTGAGTCTGCAAACAATACCGTTCCTGCACTGTTGATTAATTCTACTTTGAAGCGAAGTTGGCTCGAGATTAAGGCTGGTGGTGTCCAGCTATGTGATTGGGTTGAATTGCCTGTATTGTTGCTCTTATAGCTCGTGATCGTTATCCAGTTGTTTCCCGCATCTGTACTATAATACAAGTTGTAATAGTAGCTCGTGGAGTTATAGCTATTCGGACGGGTATAAATGATATTCGTGGCAAGGCAACTCGTTAAGGTTTGTCCGCCACTAGGGGCATCTAAGGTCAATGGAGGCAATAGCGTAAATACGGCATTCGATGTGTCGATAGCGGTTGGGAAGCTTACATTGATTATGCGGATGAGGGCTTGGGTTGTATTCTGATTGTTTGGTATCGTCCATGCATACGTTCCTGTATTGGCCGTGCTCGTAACGATGTTTGTCCATGTGGCTCCGCCATTTGTTGAATATTGGATTTGTACATTGCTCGCTACTGAGCCTGTGTTCCATGTGATATTTTCGGTATTCAATGATCGCCATACCTCTCCGCCATTTGGACTCGTTAATACAGGCGTGGGTAATTGTATCGTAAAGGTGGCATCACTCACATCAAACAAGGATGGATTGCTTACATTGCTCACGCGGATTAAACATTGTGTGCTTTGTAAGTTGGGTATTGCCCAGCTATATGTTCCTGTGTTCGAGGTGGAAGTTACGACCGTATTCCAAGTGGCTCCATTATCTGTTGAAAATTCTATAAATACGCTACTGTAAAACGTGGCCGTATTCCAAGTGATCGTTTGGTTTGTATTTACATTCCATACCTGGCCGCCATTCGGGGCTGTTAAAATTGGCGTGGCCGCTACTATGGTATTCGCTGTATTGCTCGTATCAAATCTGCATACAT
>CALAYL010000088.1 GCA_937894725.1 uncultured Bacteroidota bacterium | reverse complement strand
TTAAATTTCTACTTTGAATGTTTTTGGAGTGGTTGTGCAACAGCTACCGCTGTTAGCAGTAGTGCTTTCTTTCATAACTAAGATTTGTCGAACAAAGAAGGTTTACGTTCGTAGTCCTTATTTATATAATAATTCTTATTGTCAGCAATTAAAAAATGGCTTGAAACTAATTTTTTAAATATTCCATAAACCTTACGTTTAAAATTGTCAAATTCCTTAATATCATTTAGAGGTAAATTCATTTTATAATATAGTAATCGTCCTGCTTGTGTTGCACTTACAGACTTACTTTTGCTATAGTTATTTACTTGATAAATTAAGGATAATGTTTGTTTTGACAACTCTGAAATATTATCAAATTCTCCACCAAAAATAGCTCTCAGTTCAGTAACATAATCATCTCTCATTAATTCACGATTCAATAAATATACAGGATATAAATCTGGACTTTCCGAATGTTTATAAATCAGTCCAGAGTTTTCTAAACGTGAAATAGCATTAAAGTGGTTATTATCTGGTGTTAGTAATATTGTATGTCGATACAACAAATTTGCTTTTTCTGATTTATAAAAGTAAGCCAAAATTGCAATTTCATCGTCTGTGAGTTTTGAACCATTTAGACTTTTTTCAATAAACAAATCAAATGATGTTATGAATGAGATAAAATTTTCATCTATAAGTTTTCCTTTTTGAATAAATAATCCTAAATCATCTTTACTGTAGAATCTATAGTAAGGTAAATCTATTTTATTGTCCAGTGCTTCATTTACTAAATTGCTCATTCCTCTTGATTTGCCCTCCCATTTATCAAATACTTTCAGTACATCTGCTAATTTTGGATTACGAGGTTTAGAGTCTGGAATTATTCTGCGAATAGGAATTTTACTTTCAGGCATCTCAATCAATAGTTGTTTTTTGAATGAACCTGGGTTTCTTATTTCAATGTGTGTATTAGGTCTAATATTGATATTAACATACTTGTCGATACTGTAATCTCTGTGTGCAATAGCATTATTAATAGTTTCTCTCAAAAGTTGTTCAGGATACTCTGGTTTAGCTGAGCCACCTTTTTCAATTGTAACCCCAACCTGTATATTTTTTAAAATATAACCCAAACTTTTTTCCATTAATGGAATTACATTGTCAATTAATGATTTTTTGTCTTGAGCTACTTCATAAGGTGTATCGACAAAGCCGTCAACTTGAGACTTCCAACCTAAGTTATCTTTCACATGCTTTCCGCAAACAAGCATTCCAAGGGTAGTAACACTATCACCAATAATGAATTTTTTCCTACTTAAAAATGGCTTCGCATCTTCAATATTCTGTTTAGTAGTTTGGGTTTTTACTTCTTTGTTCAACAAATAGATGTAATCATTCAATTTATCAATATCTATTTCATCTAACCCAACACCTTCAATAATTGTTAATTCCCTTGCATTCTTTCTTTCTTCTTTGAGTTCTTCATTTGCTTCAATAGTATTTGCATCAATTGAGTGGTCGCCAGTAATAATTCTTTTATATGCTACTTTATCTAAAAAAACAAATTTTAATTCATCAGGTAAATTGTCAATATACACAACGCATACTTTGTTATTTAAAAGTTCCTTTACTTCATATGATAAAATATAGTCACTTACATCAACAGGATTGTTGTCTTTGTCTCTAAATTGAGTTCCGATACTTTTTAAAATACCTTCCGCTTCTTCATTGTAGCCTTTCAATTCATAATGCTTTTTTGGAACATTATTATTGTCTTTAATCCCAATTATAAGTATCCCACCATTAGTGTTAAGAAATGCACATACACTCTGTAGCATTGAGTGTGCACCTTTTAAAGTAGGAGGTGTAGGTTTCAGTTCAACCTTTTCAGTTTCTACTGACTGGTAAGAATCATTGGTTATACAATCCTCAATTTGAGTTAATATTTTATCAATTTCTTTCATCCTTGCAAATTTAGTTAACTTTTACTTTTGAGGTCGATAATTATTTACACAACTAATTTTTATTTAAGTAAAAATTTAACTCGTAAAATTATTCGCATTTTGTTGTCAGTATAAGTACAAATGTTTAAGGGTTTCAGTGTCGCCATAGCATTACTGCTAATTTGCAGATTTGCGATGGGCGGGCTTTTTACCACAAATGTTTATGCGGAGCACTGAACTTTCGGCTACCACAAAACTGTCTGCGGAGGACGAAACCCCGCCTATTGCAAATGTGCTGTTATGTGCCGTATTTCTTCCTTCAGTCAATGTGTTTCAGTAATTCGTTAATGTCGTCTGCTGATGATATTCCTTTTTCTGTCGCGATGAACGAAAGTAAAGTTATTTCAGAATTTAATTCACTTGCAGCTTTAATTTTATGGTGTCCGTCAAGTATGTAATGAGCAATGCACCAATGCGAAGTAAATTCAGGTTTGATGTCATCGTCAGGCCAAACAGCAGGTTCTTTAACGTCTAAAATTGTCAAGCTGATAGCTGTCGGTTTATAGCCCTTTAAAATTTGTTCTTTATAAAAGTCAACTCGTGTCTGGTCAATATAATCAGGTGAAGTCAACGGAATGAAAAACTCAAATAGTTTTCTGTCGTCACCCATTTCCTTGTCTGTCCCACGATAGTAATTTACTTTAGGTGAATGAGGAACACCATCGTATCCGTCTATTCCCCATAAGTCAACTTGTTCCTTTGCAAAATAGTCGCCTGTTTGTCCAACTACAACAAATTTTGGAGAAATTGTCAGCAGGGCAATTTCATAAAAACCGTTAGGAATTATTTCTCTTAAAATGTCAACAGTATTATCGTCAATTGAAGCAAGTCCAACATTTAGTTTGTCAATAGTCTCTTTTGGATTTATTGATTTTTTGCTGTCAATTAATTTTTCAAAAAAGAAAGAACAAGTCCCGCAAACATTTCCAATGTGATAAATATTTTGTCCGTTAACTGCAATAAATCTGTCCCAGACTTCCCACGAACCACCACCTGTCGTCTCAAATGTCAGAGGCGAAGTTGATGATACAATTTTTGTCGTTCGTTTGTTAAGCAGTCGTCTCATAATATGGCACATAACTTGTATATATACGAAACAAAACTTCGCTTTTACACCCCAAATAGGGTGGATTGGCGAAGTTTTTGCTTCGTTTTCTACTTTTGAAAAGTATTATTTTTTTTTATTAAATCATCAAATGGACTCTTTCCTCCCTAAAAATCAAACTTCTATCTTCATCTATAACTAATCTCCCCCGGATGATAAATAAACAATGCCTCTCGCATGATTTGGGCTTTATCGAAAGTCATGGGTTTAAATTTCTCTTGACTAAAAAGCTCCATCTGATCGGTGAAATGTTTGCTCTCTTGGTGTGCAGATGCACCATACGAATTGATAGATAAAATCTCTGCTCCCTTTTCTTTCGAAAACTTGGTCATCTGTATATAGCCATCGCCTCCTTTGATGCGGAAAATGCCTTGTTTTTTGTCATACAAGGTAGCATCTGCTGCTCTTGGCACTTCAAAACTACCACTTGCTGGATAGGATACATCCCCACGGATTTGTCTTTGTACATTTCCTAATGGTACATCTATAGTGCCATAATGTTTCTCTAAAAAGCTTTGTGCCTTTCCGATATTTCGGAGGGCAAAGTCTATTTCTATGGGCTGTTCTCGTATGATCAAAAATGCAAATTGAGTTTTCAATTCTTTTGCCATAAAATAGTGGGTAACCATGGGCAGTGTGGCATTCTTATTAGCAGCATCTGTTTCTAAATTCCAATTGTTGAACTTAGCGATACTTTGCGCAATTTTAGGATGTTCTGCCGGATTGAGATTAAATACAGTTTTGAATTTAGTTCTATACATTCCATTGGGTTGATAGGCTTTATCAAACTTAAATCGCAAAATATCTTCCCATGTATATTTATCATGCTTCGATTCAAATAAAGACAAAAATCGTTCGCCACGGTTGTAGTTGAAGCGTTGGAGCCCTGGGAAATCGCCCTTCCAATCGCAACTAGGACCTGTACTCGAAAGGGGTGAATTGTTAGAGTTAAACACATAACCACAGCTAGGGTTAAACACAAAAGGTTTTTCATCAAATGATAAAAGCTCTGTCCATTTGTATTTGGCCGAAGTAGAAGTTATAGGAGTATGCCAGTTTAGATTAGGATTTCGTTTTGGGATATCACCATTAGATTGAAAAAATATATTTCCATCTTCATCACCATACACGATATTGAAAAGCGGAATGCCTTCCATATGGATAGCTTTATCAAAATCTTTCCAATTTTGTGCCTTATTCATGACATACCATTGCTCAGCTGCTTTTATATTTCGATAAGATGGAAACCGAATGGCATAGGCATTTTTCTTGTTTTTAAACACAGGGCCGTACTCGGTGAAATACAGTTTTTTTGACACCGCTAACTTGAGCCCAATGATTTTGACTTTAAGTTTTACTTTCCCCTCCACAAAGTTTTTCCATACGCCATCATACTCATATTGATGTTTGTTTTTAGGATTGATTTTAAGTTGGTAAACATCTCCCCAGGTGTTGTAATTGACCGTATGCGCCCAACCGAGATGTTGGTTTGAGCCTACAAAGATAGAAGTGCCTCCAGGAAAAAGTCCACCGATAATATCCCAGCCTTCTTCGCTGGCTACATGTGCTTCATACCAAGCAAAACGTCCTTCGAGTGGCTGATGAGAATTGACAGCTAACCAAGTTTTGCCATCTTCTGTTCGTGATGGAGCTACCGCAAATGCATTCGAACCAATTTCATTGAGGGCGAAATAAAAACCTAGTTTATCTTCTTTTATAGCTTTGAGGGATAATCCAACTCCCGCCATCAGTGCGATGTTGAGTGTGAAACTTTTGATCATTTCCTTAGGTTGGAATGGCAATGATTTTTTGAGCAAAACTTCCGAAGGATGCATTTTTGCATAATCGTTTAGTGCTTGACAATATGATTGGACTATTTTTTTGTATGCATTAGAAATCTCTGCCTCATAGACTCTATCTACAAAAGTATCGATACCTAAAAGTTGCAAAGCATAATCAAACAATACGCCTTCTTTACCGAGTACTTCGCCCAACATTCCTTTGCCTGCCAAAAGCTGATGTTGAATATGTTCAAAATCGTCTTCGCTATGCGCCCAAGCCAAACCATAAGCTGCATCTGCATCTGTTTTTCCATAAATGTGAGGTACTCCAAAGCTATCTCGAATGATGGTGATGTCTTTAGGATTTATTTGTGCAGAAAGTAGGAATGTAAAAGTGCATAACAGTACAGAAAAAAGAATACGCATGATTTGTTATTTTGTGTTCGCCAAAAATATTACATTTCATTACATCCAAAATATCATTGATATGAGAAATAGCATCGTTTGTTTAGTAGTTTGTGCACGGTTTAGTTTAAACGAGACTTTTTTGAAAAAAAAGTACCCGAATTGTCCTTGCTAGCGCGATCTTTTAGCTCGTGTCAATTAATAATAAGTCATGCTTTATTGCGATGAATAAGTTAAGCAAGAATTCGCACAAGCTGAGAAAAAAGTGCCATGGGCAAATAGCTTTTCCATTTGATTGTTGTTCTGCCAAAAAACAACCAAGATCACTCTGCATTCTGCAAAATAAAATCAAGGATAATTCACTCCCGGCAGTACCTTTATTTCTTTTATTTTTAGATAGGCCATTTTGTTGTTTTTGGTATAGGCTAAAATTGCAGCATAACCGTCTAAAGGCGGTTTTAGCCCATTTTCCTTTAGATTCAATTGCGTGCTGTTTTCTTTGAAGTACTGGTTGTAAATGATGTCTATTGTGTCGCCTTTGGCGGCAACTCTGTCTAAAAGCATTCTGTAATTTTGGATAGAAAAATCGACTTCTTTTCCCTCTATCCAAACATGATTTATCGTATATTTTTGAGCAGTAGCGATACTAAGCAAAATATGATAGGTATTGCCTGAGCCTGATTGGGGCATGCCACCTGCCCATGAATTTTTAGTGGCATCAACAAGCCGAAGCCCATTTGTAGCCTGTGTTTTACAGCCTGTGGCTATAGTCAATATCAGTATCAAAATAATAAAGGGCGTTTTCATTTTTAGTCATTCAAAATTCTAAATACCATTTCCCGCATTAGCTCCGATTCGGAGGTTTGAAAGTTATTTATCCCTTTGTTTCGCTGGTCGTATTCGGCTAGTATGTAAAAAACTTCTTCAATTTTTTGAGGAGAAAAATGGCGCATCGCTGTCTTGTAGTCTTTGATAAAAAAAGGGTTGACTTTGAGCAGTGAAGCGAGTTCGCCATCGCTAGCCGTTTTGTTTGTAGCAGCTATAAAGAGTTTTGAAAAAAAGGAATGCAATGTGCCCAGCACTAAAATTAGTGGTCCGTTTTTGGGATTGTGTTTGAAGTAATTGACAATTCTGTACGCCTTTGTTTTGTTTTTTGCGCCTATAGCATTGTTGAGCTCAAACACACTGAAGTCTTTGAGCAAACCCACCGAGTCCTCTACTTTTTTGAGTGTGATAGCTTGTGTTTTATCTTGAGTCAAAATGAGTTTGTCTATCTCATTGGTTACCACACTAAGGTCGCTGCCTGTAAATTCGATAAAGAGAAAAAGGGCATCATCATTAATTTGAAATCCTTTGCTCATCACATAGTTGCGCACCCAATCAATTACTTGATTGTCATACAGCGGTTTTGACTCAAATGATACCGCATTGTCGATGAGTACCTTGTTTATTTTTTTACGCTTATCTGGAGAGCCGTGCTTGTAGGCAAATGCTAAAATGGTCGATTTTATTGGATTTTTAGCGTAATGGGTGATGAGTTTTTCTATTTGTTCATCATCGCTTTTGAGTTGAAAAGATTGAGCTTCTTTTACGATCACTAACTGAAGAGCTGCACCCATGGGGGGACGTTTGCAAGCTTCCATTAGTCCTTGAAAACTCAGATCTTTGCCATAGGCTATCGTCAAATTAAATGCCTTTTCACTTTCGGTCAATACATTTTTTTCTAGTGCTTCCACCAGTTGGTCTATTCTGTACTCTTCCTCCCCATAGAAATAATAAATCGGAGCAAATTTCTTTGCATGGATATCTTTTAGAATGTCTTCAAACTTTGCTGCAGCCATAATATTAGAATCGGAGATGTTTTACAGTAAGTCCTTCGTTGATGAGTTGTTTTAAACTATCTATGCCTACTTGTAAATGATTATCTACAAAATTAGAGGTCACTTTATGGTCGCTGCTTTCCGTTTTTACGCCATCAGGGATCATGGGTTGATCAGAGACCAAAAGTATAGCACCTACAGGGATTTCGTTTGCAAATGCGGTGATAAAAAGCGTAGCCGTTTCCATATCGATTGCCATAGCTCTTATTTTCCTAAGATATTCTTTAAATTCTTCGTCCCACTCCCATACACGCCTGTTGGTCGTAAACACAGTGCCCGTCCAATAGTCAAAACCTGCGTCACGAATAGTGGTAGAGATGGCTTTTTGAAGTGCAAAAGAAGGTAGTGCAGGCACTTCGGCAGGAAAATAATCGGTAGAGGTTCCCTCACCCCTTATAGCAGCGATGGGTAAAATCAAATCGCCTAGCTCATTTTTCTTTTTTAGGCCACCACATTTTCCTAAAAACAGCACCGCCTTGGGTTCAATAGCAGAGAGCAAATCCATGATGGTAGCGGCATTGGGGCTACCCATACCGAAGTTGATAATAGTGATACCATCGGCAGAAGCAGATGCCATAGGACGGTCGAGCCCTACTACGGGTACCTTATATTTTTCAGCAAACATTTTTACATAGCCATCAAAATTGGTAAGCAAAATATATTTTGAAAAGTCAGTAAGCTCTCTACCCGTGTATCGAGGTAGCCAGTTGTTTACGATTTCTTGTTTAGTTTTCATAATTTGTGATTTCTAAAATGCCAAACGCATTTTTCTATTGCATAAAAATAGTTTATTTTATCAAAACCAAACTACCCCAATTTTGACCAATCTACTTTTTGAGCCGTATGATTTTAAAATCAAAAACAGACCCGAGGGGTTGTGCGTTTGGGATATAGTACGCAAAAAGTATATCCTCATCACACCCGAAGAGAAAGTAAGACAAACGATTATACATTATTTGGTATATACACAAAAAATAGGCGTTTCGCTGCTGGCCGTAGAGCGAAATTTGAATAAAGCAGATGCACATCGGTTTGATATTGTATTGTTTGATAGAAGTGGAAATCCCTTGCTATTAGTGGAGTGTAAAGCGCCTACCGAAGATATCGGCATAGATACATTACTCCAAAGTTCGCATTATAATGCCTATCTAAAATCGCCTTTTATCTGGCTTACGAATGGAGGCTGTAATTTCGTTTTTCGGCAAAATGAAAGCAGCCCCCTTGTACAAATCCCTGATTTTTTAACCTATCTTTAAGGTATGTGGATGAAAGAAATAGCTCGCTACATCTGGTCTGTTTGGTGTATGCTTATCTTTGCAGTACTGATGCTGATATTGTTTCCTATACTCGTGTTGGCAGTGGTTATAGGGAATGAGCGCCTCATTAAAGCTGCACATTATTGGGCCACTTTTACTGCTAAATTGTCACTTTTCTTTTTTTGCGTGTGTGTAAAAGTCCATAACCAACAGCTAGTTGACCCAAATGGGCAGTATATCTATATAGCCAATCACCGTTCTTATCTTGACGCGATTTTGGCAGGAGGTGTAATTCCTAATTTTCTAAAGTATTTAGGTAAGGCAGAGATTTTAAATTGGCCCATTTTGGGTTTTTTGATGAAGCATTATTATGTGGCTGTATGGCGCAATGACAAGGCAAATCGCTCATGGAGTATGCAGGAGATGAAAGAGAAAGTGAAGACAGGCTGTTCGTTTTTTATATGTCCTGAAGGTACTTGTAATATAGGCGATGAGTTTTTTACAGCATTCTATGACGGTGCGTTTAAGCTTTCGTTGGAAACAGGTATTCCCATCGTGCCACTTACATTTGTAAATACCGGAGAATTAATGCCAAGGAATAGCTTTTTATTGCTTCCTGGTACAGTTGACGTATATTGGCATGAGCCGATTTTAGCAACTAATATCAATAGAGAAGATTTAAATGAGGTAAAACAAAAGGTACAAGATATTATGCGTAAAGACTTATTATTGCATTACCCCAATGGGAAATATAAAACAAGTTAAATGTCATGCTAGAGAAAGTTTTTAATCAACATCCTACTTTTTATAAATGGGATAAATTGTACATCGGATTTATATGCGGTATTGTAGGCCCTGTATTTGGTATAGCTTTTTTCTTTGCTACTCAATATGCCACTATATCACCTCAAAATTACCTACGTTATCTCACCAATCGCCAAGTCATTTCACCACTTTTGAGCTTTGGTTGTATAGCGAATTTGGTTATCTTTTTCCTTTTTATACAACGCGATTATATCAATGCTGCACGAGGAGTGATTTTAGCTACATTTATATGGGCTATTCCTATTATTTACTTTAAATTTTTCTAATGCGCTACTACATCATAGCGGGTGAAGCTTCTGGCGATTTGCATGGGTCGAATTTGATAAAAGGCTTACTCGCAAATGATGGAGATGCGGTGATTCGTTTCTGGGGAGGAGATGAAATGAAGAAAGTAGCTGGCGAACCCGTGAAGCATATCAAAGACTTAGCTTTCATGGGCTTTGTAGAGGTTATTAAGCATTTGCCTACTATACTTAAAAATATATCTTTTTGCAAAAAAGATATACTTGAATTTAAGCCCGATGCGGTGATTTTGATAGATTACCCAGGCTTTAATTTTCGACTTTTCGACTTTCTGAAACAGCACAATTTTAAGACGATTTACTATATCTCTCCACAGCTTTGGGCATGGAAACAAAGTCGGGTAAAAAAAGTTAGAGAATTTGTAGATAGGCTGTATGTTATTTTCCCTTTTGAAGTTGAGTTTTATGAAAAGCACGGTATCGTAGCCCACTATTTTGGTCATCCACTTTTGGATGCACTGGAGATAGATAAAAGTGCGAATAGTGAACAAGTAATAGCGCTACTACCAGGTAGCCGAAAGCAAGAAATAGCCTATCTTTTGCCAGAAATGGTAAAAGTGGTGAGGCATTTTCCAGACTATGAATTTGTAATAGCAGGAATGTCCACACACGGTAAAGGATTTTATCAAAATATTATAGGCCATAAGAATGTAAAAGTTGAGTTCGATAGTACTTATGCATTACTTCGAAAGGCAAGGGCTGCTTTAGTAACATCTGGAACGGCTACTCTCGAAACCGCTTTGCACTTTGTGCCAGAAGTGATTTGCTACAAAAGCAATTATCTCTCGTATCGAATCGCTAGATGGCTCGTAAAAGGGATTAAATTTATAGGTATGGTGAATCTAATAGTGGGCCATAAAATAGTAGAGGAACTGATACAACAGGATGTAAATGAAATTCGCTTAAAAGCCGAACTTACTGCTATTTTGGATACCCCACAAAGGGAAAAAATACTGAATGAATATGAGGGCTTGGTAGCTAAGTTGGGCAATAGCGGCAGTTCAGCGCGAGTAGCTGCGGATATGGTAGCATATCTAAGAAGCTGAAATATTAGGACTACAATATTTTCAAATCAACTTATTTTTCGATAGTTAAGTGTTTAAAACAAGTTTCGTTTTGGAGTCAAAAGAATTGTGTTAGTTTAGAATCTTTGTATCTTGTCGATAGAAATTCAATTTTACGAATGAAAAAAATATTGATTGCCAATCGTGGCGAAATAGCCCTGAGAGTAATGCGTACGGCACGCGATATGGGTATAGCCACAGTAGCGGTATATTCTCAAGCCGATAGAAATTCGCCCCATGTGCGATTTGCTGACGAAGCGGTATGTATAGGCCCACCCGCATCTAAAGATTCTTACCTACGTGGTGATAAAATCATAGCAGTAGCTAAAACATTGGGTGTAGAAGGTATTCACCCTGGATATGGTTTTTTGTCAGAAAATGCTGCATTTGCTCGTATGGTGGAAGAAAATGGCATTGTGTTTATAGGGCCAACACCCGATGCAATCGAAATAATGGGAGATAAATTGTCGGCCAAACATGCAGCCAAAAAATTTGACATACCCATGGTGCCTGGTAGCGAAGGTGCGATTACCGATTTGGCTGAAGCGAAAGCATTGTGTGAAACAATAGGCTATCCTGTACTTATCAAAGCCAGTGCTGGGGGAGGTGGAAAAGGAATGCGTGTAGTAACAAAAGCAGAAGAACTCGAAGAACAAATGCAACGAGCTCAAAGTGAAGCCCTCTCTGCATTTGGCGATGGAAGCGTATTTATAGAACGCTACGTAGGTTCGCCCAAACATATCGAAGTGCAAATTTTAGCCGATAATTATGGCAATACGGTATATCTACAAGAACGTGAATGCTCCATCCAGCGAAGACATCAGAAAGTGGTAGAAGAAGCTCCGAGTTCATGTCTCACAACCGAAAGGCGCAAGGCCATTGGCGAGGCAGCTGTTCGAGTGGCCAAGTCTTGTGCATATATTGGTGCTGGCACGGTGGAGTTTTTGGTAGATGAAAATCTTGATTTTTATTTTCTTGAAATGAATACAAGATTACAGGTAGAGCATCCCGTTACGGAGATGATTACCAATATTGATTTAGTGCGAGAACAGATAAAAGTAGCGAGAGGAGAGGAGTTAAGCTTTACGCAAGAACAAATTCCGCTCATAGGTCATGCAATGGAGCTGCGGGTGTATGCCGAGGATCCTACCAATAATTTCTTGCCCGATATAGGTACACTGATTGGATACAAAAAACCCGAAGGTCCAGGTGTACGTGTCGATGATGGATTTGAAGAAGGTATGACGATCCCAATTTACTATGACCCAATGATAGCTAAGCTTATCACCTATGGAGCTACCCGCACAGAAGCAATAGAGCGGATGCTGAGAGCTATCGATAGCTATACAATAGTGGGTGTGCGAAACACACTAGGATTTGGTCGGTTTGTGCTTACACATCCTGATTTCATATCTGGGAAATTTGATACGCATTTTGTCGCAAAGCACTTTACACCAGAGATGCTAAAACCTACTGATGAAGGCGAAATAGATGCTGCGGCTATAGTAGCCGTAAATATTTTTGAAACTCTTGGAAAACAGACCAACGCGACTACTTCAGTTAAAAACACTTCATATAACTGGGTTAAAAACCGCACCTAATTTTTTTTCTAAAAACAGCCTGTAATTTCGAGTGGGGGGGTCATGATGCGGTTACTCAGATTGCCCGCTCTATCTCGCAGTACTACTTCAAACCTCACCGTATCGCTACAGCCAGGCACGTTGCATACTTTTTTGCAAAACGCACCTAGACGAATAACTATCTGGCCGCGGATAGATTTGTTTTTGCCAGTAGGTTGGTAAAATTCCGTTCTCGCAAACTGAGTGCAGTTATCTCTAAGGTCTTTATAAAAAAAGTTGAAACCTGGATTGGTTATAATCACAGACTCTGGAGTTACACATACCGTGTCATTGCGGGGAGGAGTGCCCGCTACGATACCTATATCTCCATCCCCATCGGTAAAGCTGAGGGTCATTGAAAATGTATCTCCATTCGTGATAGTCGATTTGCTATATTCAGTAAAAGTTAGTGCTGGAATAATCGGAAACTGTTCTTCCTTGACAGTACAGCCCCATAAGAATACCCCTAAAAGTGTGAATAATAATAAACGTTTCATAGCTATTTTATCGAAGATAAATCGAAATCTTACATTTACAAACTAAGTTTATAAAATTGGCATTTTCTGACATTATATTTAAGGATTCAAATTTTGATTTTGAAGCGGTTGCAATAGCTACTTTTCGCTATCAATTTCGGCATGTAGCTATATATCGATCATTTTGCGAATTGATGGGAAAACATCCAGATAACGTGACTTCCATTGCTGAAATTCCATTTTTACCTATTTTATTTTTTAAAACACATGAAGTGTTGAGTGATGAAGTGCAAGCCAGTGTGATATTTGAGAGCAGCACTACGACCTCTACAATACCCAGCAAGCATTTCGTGGCAGATGAAATGATTTATCAAACGTCTTTTGTGAAAGGCTTTGAGCAAGTGTATGGAGAGGTCTCCAATTTTGCTGTGCTTGGTTTGCTGCCATCTTATCTAGAGCGCCAAAATTCTTCATTGGTCTATATGGTCAATGATTTTATAGCAAAATCTAAGTATAGCGATAGTGCTTTTTTTATGCATGATTTTGAAAAGTTGGCATCTACCTTAGATAATTTAATGGCTAAAAAAACACCTGTGTTACTGATAGGCGTAACATACGCATTACTTGACTTTGGGGCATACTACAATAAGCCACTCACAGGTGTAATTGTAATGGAAACAGGAGGGATGAAGGGCAAACGTGAGGAACTAACAAAAGCAGAAGTGCATGGTATATTGAAAGCACATTTTAGAGTTGATAAAATACATGCAGAATATGGCATGACAGAGCTGCTATCGCAGGCGTATAGCCTAGGTGATGGACTTTTTCAAACGCCTAATTGGATGCGTGTTTTGATACGAGATAGCTATGCTCCAAATTTCTATATAGAAAAAAACAGAACAGGTGGAATAAATGTCATAGATTTAGCCAACTATTATTCTTGTTCATTTATAGAAACGAGTGATATGGGTAAGTTAACTGAAAATAGATGTTTTGAAGTATTAGGTAGAATAGATACGGCTGAAATAAGGGGTTGTAATTTGATGTATGAAGGATAAAAATCAATATTTTTTGGTGCAGGTGTTTAATGAAAACAAATGGCTATTTGGACTGTTCGTTTTTTTTATTGTTGGGCAGATTTTCTTTACTATCAAAGGGGTTGAGACCTTTCCATTCTTAAATTGGGGAATGTATTCAGTTGCACCTAAAGATGCTCCGCGGGTCTATACCATAAAAGTAGATGAGCAGCAGGTGAAGCTTTCAGATTTGGTTGATTGTAGGCATCAGCTTGTAGAGGGATCGCTTGTAAAATATGAACAATTGACAGCAACTAATTTTACCGAAAAGGAGAGAGACGTAATTGAAAAAAGAGCTATTCAATTTCCATTTTTGATCGATAAAAATAAGTTTGAAAATGCGATATTGAACGATAGTATTGCTTTAAAGAAATATCCTTATTGGCTTATTGGCTCACTGGCAGATATGCGAATGGTTAAATCGCCTGTTATAAAAGTTACTTCCAATGGTAAAACGATAATTGACTACAACTATGAACAGGAGTGATATGGAAATCAAACGTAAATACTTCCTTTACTTTGTGCTCATTTGGGTAGCCTATCGATTTTGGGGAAATACGCTTTTTTCACAACTCGGAGAAACAGTGGTACAATATCCAGGTGTGGACAATACATTTTGGTTGTTTCATTTACTTGGCATCCCGAAACTGATGACCCACAATGGTTTTGTGGCTTCACTAGCAGATGTGCTGTTGCTCTTTTTGCCCTTGCTTCTTCTCAAAAATTGGAACAAATTGATGAGTGTTTTGCTAACAATCTTGTTGACTTTTTACTATATCACTATCTCTTCTTTTGCTTGTCATCATGTGCATTCATTGATAGCACTGATTTTTGTCAGTATTGTGTTTTGGACTAAAGATGAGTTATTACAAAAGCGATTGATGGAGGCTGTACGCTATTACTTTTTATTTGCCATGGCTTCGGCTGCTATATGGAAAATTGCGAGAGGAAGTGCGTTTGACGTACATCATCTTTCTTCCATACTCAGCCATCAACATGCGCAGTGGATGGCTGACTATCCCAATGGATGGCTGACTTCGTTTTATCAATATTTAATCCAAAATACTACAGTTTCTTATACCTTGTATTTGTCCGCCATCATACTTGAACTCATTTTTTTAGTAGGATTTTTTACTAAAAAAATGGATATGCTTATCGCTATTTTATTCATCACATTTATTGTTTTCAATTATACGATAATGGGTGTTTTTTCTTTTGAATTACTTCCTTTCCTATTAGTTTTAGCAATCAAAACAAAAAGTGAAAGCTAAACCAATATCGATATCCATTGTAGGCGCAGGGAATGTTGCCTATCATCTAGCTCGTGCATTTTATGCAAAAGGAATTTGCATCCATCAAATTATATCGCGCGATAGAGGCAAAGCAATAGAATTAGCGGCTAGTTGTGGTGCAATAGTAGCTGATTTTGAATCGATAAATTTTTCTGTCGATGCTATACTTCTTTGTGTCAAAGACGATGCTATATCAGAGGTATCTAGACAGTTTGATGGATTTGATGGTGTGCTGATGCACACTTCTGGCTGCGTTAGTTTGGATATGTTGTCCTCATCAAAAAAATCGGCCGTTTTATACCCCTTCGTATCTATGGTGAAGGGGATTGAAATTGATTTTAGAAAAGCAGATATTTATATCGAGGGAAATAATGAAGAAAGTCAATCTCTCGCTAATGAACTGGCATTGGCATTGTCTAATCAAGTGGCGGTGCTAAATTCTCCTCAGCGCGCTTCTTTGCATTTGTCGGCTGTTTTTGCTCAAAATTTCACTAATCATTTAATGATTATCGCCAACGATTTACTCCAAAAGCAAGGGCTGGATTTTGATACTTTACGACCTTTGCTTTCTAGTTATTTTCAGAAGTTAAATCTTTATTCGCCTGCCGAATTGCAGACTGGGCCTGCCATAAGGCAAGATTTGTTTGTGATAGATAGTCATTTCGCTATGTTGGCAGATGATGATACGATGAAATCTTTTTACGAATTGTTTACCAACGCCATCCAACAAAAAAATAAATAGCATGTCATCAATTGTAAACTTTTATAGACTTGTGCGAGGTACAAACTTACTCATCATAGCGCTTAGCATGGTTTTTTTTCGATATTTCGAAATCACCAAGATGTTTGACTTAGTGCGTAAAACACCTTCGCTAGACACATTACATTTTGCCTTGCTTTGCCTTGCTGTAATGCTCATAGCTGCAGGTGGAAATGTAGTAAATGACTACCTCGATTTTGCTAATGACAAGCAGTTTAAATCGCACAAAATAGTCTTGGGGGAATGGATATCGCTCGACACCGCTTTCAATCTTCAAGCCATTTTGACTGGATTGGGAATAGCCATGGGATATTATCTCGCATGGAAAATTGATTACTGGCAGCTAGGTAATGTTTTTGCCATTGCCGCAGTCCTTTTATGGGTATATTCGGTTACGCTCAAAAAGTGGTTCCTGATTGGAAATATAGTTGTGTCAATGCTTTCCGCAGTGGTGTTTATATTGGTAGTGATGTTTGAGCCTCAGCTATGGGATGTGAATCTTTCACCCGAACTCAAGCTTTTCTATAGTCCTATATTAGCTAAAGCCCAAGTTTATGCCTTGTTTGCGTTCTGGCTTTCGCTCATTCGTGAAATAGCCAAAGATGCCGAAGATAAAATTGCCGATGCTGTTAGAGGTATGAAAACTTTACCTATTCTATTTTCAACCCAATTGACGAATCTAATTTTAGCACTAATGCTTGCTTTGTTGATGGTAGGATTGCTTTTTTTATGCTATTATTTTTATCAACTAGGGCTCAAAAATCAGTTTTGGTATATTTTATTGGCCTTGGTTGTTACCCTTTTACTCAATACCATTGCTTCGTTAGCGGCCAAAGTATCAGCAGATTATCACAATCTCTCTACTTTCCTTAAACTTAATATGCTCTTTGGCATTTTTAGCATGCCTGTTTTTTATTATACCAATCTATATTTTCCCTTATAAAATATGCTAGCCGATATTCCAAAAATTATTTTAGCATCGGGTTCTCCTCGTAGAAAGGAACTCTTACTTATGGCTGGATTTAACTTTGAAGTCCGTGTTAAAAATACCGATGAAACGCATCCATCAAATGCTTTACCAAAGGACATCCCAGCACTTTTGGCTGAGCGTAAAGCATTGGCTTTTTTTGACGAAATCAAGGATGAGATTATTATAGCAGCCGATACAATAGTTATTATCGAAAATATGATTTTGGAAAAGCCAAATACAAGAGAGGAGGCTATTGCCATGCTTCAGCTATTGAGTGGTAAAAGGCATGATGTGGTGACAGGCGTTTGTATTTTAACCAAAGAAAAAAAAATGATTTTTAGTGAGCAAACAGCGGTTTTTTTTAACGTGCTTTCGTTAGAAGAGATTGTGTTTTATGTAGATAAATTTAAGCCTTATGACAAGGCAGGAGGATATGCCTGCCAAGAATGGATAGGCGCGATCGGTATAGCACGATTTGACGGGAGCTATCACAATGTGGTGGGCTTGCCTACGGCTACTTTGTATCAGAAATTAAAGAATTTCCAAGACTGATGTAGAGCAAATCAGAACAAATTAAGATTTTGTATGTTTAGGTAGCAACAATACGTTATGGCAGAGTATTCAATTAAAGATTTAGAGACACTTTCGGGGGTCAAGGCGCACACCATTC
The DNA here is from genome assembly GCA_937894725.1 of uncultured Bacteroidota bacterium. Classification (GTDB taxonomy): domain Bacteria; phylum Bacteroidota; class Bacteroidia; order Chitinophagales; family LD1; genus CALAYL01. Next base: position 22,566 of record CALAYL010000088.1, on the reverse strand, counting down.
GGATATGGGAGCAGCGTTACAATCTCTTGAATCCAAAACGCACAGATACAAACATCCGCTACTATCTTGATCAAGATTTGAGGCGAATTCTCAATGTTAGTTTGCTTAATAAAAATGGCTTTAAGATTTCGAAAATTGCCGAAATGCATGAAAATGAAATTATGCAGGCAGCTCTCAAAATCGCTAACGATAACGAAGAGCCAAATTTGCTATTGGATTCGCTAACTCACGCTATGCTTGATTTTGATGAAGCACGTTTTGAAAAAGTGCTAAATTCGGCAATAATGAAATTAGGCTTTGAAGAAGCCTTCGTGAAGCTGATATTGGTCTTTCTCCAACGCATTGGTGTGTTGTGGTCAACTGGTGCGGTCAATCCTGCGCAGGAGCATTTTATTTCTAATTTGATTAGACGTAAACTTTGTGTGGCTATTGACAACAGGTATGTAGAATTGACTAAAAAGTCAAAACGCTTTTTATTGTTTTTGCCTGAAGGTGAAACGCATGAACTATTACTTCTCTTTGCAGAATATTTACTTCGAAAAAACAATCATTACGTAATTTATCTCGGCAGCTCTGTTCCTTTTGGAGATATTGACTTTGTGAAAGAGCAGTTTCGTCCAGATTGTTTATTATTGTTCATCACCATACCTATGCGCGATTCATCGATATTTGATTACATTAATAAATTGGCAACATTATTTCCTTCTACTAATATATATATTGGTGGTGCACAGCTTGATTTAGTGAAACCTGATATGCCAAGCAATTTTACGCATATCAAGAGTTTGGAAGATTTGAGGGCTATTGTTTGATTTGCCAATCTATTATGTGGAGATAGGGATGATTCGTTTTTAGCTCATTTATTTTATCTGTAGTACTTTGCACAAATTGAACATACTGTATTGTCTTTTTATCTAATGGTCTGTGTGCTAAAGCTGATTGTATTTGCTCAATTTTTGAAATCAAATCCATAGTTTTTTTGTCAAAATAATAACTCGAAAGTCTATCCCAAATGTAATCAATTGCAAGGGCATTCGGGTGTATCAAGTCTCGTTCATAAAATCGATAATCTCTCAACTCATCCATCATGATTTCGTAAGATGGAAAATAAAAGGTGTTTTCGATTTTGTTCGTTAGTTCTTCAATAGCCATGAGCAGTCTTGCCTTGCTCAGACTATTTTGATGCATCCCAAAAGCAGCATATCGAATTGGGCTTACTGTAAATACAATTCGGATAGTTGGGTTAATATTTCTAAGTTTTTCTATGGCACTTTCTAGACTGGTTACTATCATTTCTGGCGGGAGCATTTTTTGATTAAAAAGATGCCCTGGCATTTTATGGCAATTAGCTACTATACGGTTGGTTTCTTTGTGCTCAAATGCAATGGCAGAGCCTAGTGTAATGAAAATGATGGTGCAATTTATGAGTTCCTCATGTGCAACTGCTATTTCTGAATTGATAAGGTTTAGTGTTTCATTTTCGGTAGCGCTGGAATAGCTAGAATGATGGGTAAATGAATGGTATTTTTCTTGGTAAAAATGCACATCATGGATCGTAAATATTTTCTTTTCCACGAGATGATGTAGCGCATCTGCAATAGAAATAGGATTATAAAGCTGGCCAAAGGGTTGTGGCGAAATGGGGAACTTTGCATAGCCAAATTTCTGAGCGATATGTGCTGAAAAACACGATCCCATACTCATCAATCTATCTTGGTGGTGTATAGGAAAAGGCGATTTGCCCAATTTTATTTCATAAAACAATTTCATTGCTCCGTTGTTTTGTTTAGTATTTTTGTGTACAGAAAAATTATCCTCACACAAATTTAGTATATCTTCACCTCTTGGCCATACAAATCATTTTATCTTATGAAAGTAGCAGTTTATCGTTTAGCCCATTTCAATGCCGCGCATCGACTGTATCGTAAAGATTGGACAGATGAGCAAAATAAATCTGTTTTTGGATTATGCGCAAATACCAATTATCATGGGCACAACTACACATTAGAAGTGAAAGTAGTAGGTGATATAGATCCCGAAACTGGTTTTGTCATAGATTTGAAACTTCTCAATGAAACGGTGAGTGAACATGTACTGGAGCCCTTCGACCACAAAAATCTAAATCTCGATGTACCTCTGTTTGCTGAGCTTATACCCACTGGCGAAAACATTGTGTGGGTGATATACGAAATACTTCGCGCTGTACTTGATAAAAAGTATGAACTTACGGTTAAACTTTGGGAAACTCCCCGAAATTATTTTGAATATCCAGTCAAATAGATATGCGATTAGCAATTGTTTTTTGTTGTTTTTCCAGCTTTCTTTTTGCACAAAAGGAATTTGATTTTAATGCCTTTGATAAGGTCATACAACAAGAAATAAGATACAAAAAACTTACCGCTGTTTCTCCTATTTTACTTGCTCCTACTGAAAATTATGATATAAAATACGCACGTCTATTTTTTAATCCTAACATGCAATCAGGTATGCTTAGGGGAGAAGTTACCTACTATTTTGATAAGCTAAACACCACCAATAGTATCGCATTTGATCTTCATGATTCGATGCGAGTATTGAATGTAAAATGGCAAAATTCATTCCTTTCTTTTTCGCATTTAAAAAATGTACTCACTGTTCGTTATCCAGCGGTTCGTCCCATAGGTTTCGATAGTTTGACAATCGAATTTTCGGGCAATCCTAGCGGTTCTGGATTTGGCTCTTATGTTTTGCAATCACATGGAAGTGATAGTATGCCTACGCTTTGGACGCTTTCGCAGCCTTATGGTGCACGCGATTGGTATCCTTGCAAAATGACACTCACCGACAAAATAGATTCAATAGATGTATTTATTCAAACCCCTAAAATGTTGATGGGAGTCTCCAATGGTTTGCATGTAAATACACAGCTTGTTGATTCAATCACTCACCTTTTTCATTGGCGCCACCGCCATCCTATTGCTACATATCTTATCGCTATAGCCGTTAGTAACTACGATACTATCGCTCGTCAAGTTTCTACACCGAACGGTGTTATTCCCATTCAGTGCTATGTCTATCCTGAGGCGAAAGTGGGCTGGGAATCTGAATTGAGTCATGTTACGACCACCATGCAAGTGTTTGATTCACTTTTCGGACACTACCCATTTGCCAATGAGCATTATGGTCAAACGCAATTTGCTTGGGGTGGAGGCATGGAGCATCAGACCAATTCCTTTATGTTTAATCTCAGTTTTGATTTAGTGTCGCATGAGCTGGCGCATCAATGGTTTGGTGATAAGATTACCTGTGCTTCGTGGAAAGATATATGGCTCAATGAGGGCTTTGCTACCTACGGTAATATTTTGGCTTATGAATATCTCACTCCTTACATCAAAGGCGCATTGGGAGGGAGTCGTGACGTAGCTACAAGAGACCAAACGGGCAGTGTATATGTCGATGATACAACTTCAGTTTCTCGAATTTTTAGTAGTCATCTTTCGTATTATAAAGCCGCATATGTCATACACATGATTCGATGGAAAATGGGCGATAGTCTATTTTTTAAAGCAGTCAATGAATACCAAAATTTTTATGCGGGGGGCTTTGTCGGCACAGCCGATTTTGAGCGTTTTATGAGTCTTGTGTCAGGTCAAGACTTTAGTTTATTTTTCAAAAAGTGGGTATATGGCTCTGGTTATCCTAGCTATACGGTGCTTTGGTCGCATGCAAAAAGCAATTTACAAATTAAGCTTCTTCAGAAAACGTCAGACCCATCATCGGTTGATTTTTTCGATATGCCTGTTCCTATCAAATGCTATTATGGTGGTCGGGATACCTTGCTAGTGTTGTCGCACAGCTACTCAGGTGAGATTTTTAATTTCGATTTTACAACTAAAATTGACAGTGTGGAGTTTGATCCAAATTTGTCTTTATTGAGTAGAAACAATCATGTGTATAGATTCGCTACTCTCAGTGATCCTAGCAAAATCGAGTTATACCCCAATCCTACTGCAGGACTAGTTACTTGTTTGTTTGATGCTTCTCTTTATGAAAAATTATCCTTACGTATTGTAGAGGCTAGTGGTAAAGTTGCTTATTCATTGGACTTTCAGCCAAATTCATTTATTGAAACAATTGATATAAGCAGGTTTCAAAATGGTGTTTACAACTTTAGTTTTTTTGAAAATGGAGAAATAATCAATTCAATAAAAGTGGTCAAATATTGATAAAATGGAAATTGGAAAATTTGCTAATCAACACATTCGGTAACTAGCATCAAAACCAGTTTTTTCTCACAAAGAACCAAGTCATGGCTACCGATAATAAAATCGAGAATCCAAACACAATCACGAATGAGTAGCTGTGGTGTGCAAAAGGCAAATGATCTACGTTCATACCATAAAAACTCGCTATCAAGGTCGGCACCATCAGTACAATCGTCACCGAGGTGAGTCTTTTCATGACTATGTTTAGATTGTTTGAAATAATCGAAGCAAAAGTATCCATAGTGCCATTCAAGATATTTGAGTACATCTCCGACATCTCGAGCGCTTGTGAGTTTTCGATGATGTTATCGTCTAGCCAATCTAACTTATCCTCATCCTTGAGTTTAAGAAAATTGGTGCGTTTTATTTTCATCATCAAAAGTTCATTAGAGCGTAAGTTGGTTACGAAATAGATTAAGCTTTTTTGGAGGTTCAGTAGTTTTGTTAAGTCTTCGTTTTTTGAAGAGTAGTAAAGTGATTTTTCGTACGAGTAGCGTTTGTAATTGATTTGTTTCAAGAAGTTTTGATATACCGCCACATTTTTTTCAAAAAAATGGAGTATAAAAGCCTCTACGTCTGCGGGGTCAAATCCTTTGGGAGGTGTGAGTGAAAAGTAATCAACTACCTCGTTTTTATATGCACTTACGGTGATGATATGCTCTTCTGTTCGGATAATACCTATCGGAATAGTAATAATCATCGCCTCAGAATCTGAAATACCTGCATTTTCTACTGGTGTTTTTAGTACGATGAGATCATCGCCTTCGTCCGATTCGTAGCGCGAACGCTCATCTATATCGAGTGAATCAGTGATAAAATCAATATCGATTTTGAGTTTGTCCGAAAATTGTTGTGTTTCGCCTGGTACAAAAGGCCCATAAAGATTAATCCAACAACCTGCTTCAGCAGATGCTAGTTCTTTGAGTGCGCCATTTTCGCGTTTGTAGTACTTGATCATCGTCCATGATTTGAAAATGGTTTAATATTGGGTTAAAAGCTCCGCGAAGTTAGTGAAATTTTAAAAGAAAAGAGGTAACTAAATTTCTATGCTTCCTTCAAATACTTTTTGTGCAGCACCTGTGAGCCATATATTTTCAAATCCTTCGCCTTTTTGCTCAAAGGTTACTTTCAGTTGACCTCCACGGCTTTGCAGGCTAACTTGTTTTGATGATATGTTTTTCCCTTTCGCAAAGGCTAAGGCCGCTGCCACCACTCCTGTACCGCAGCTAAGCGTTTCGTTTTCTACCCCTCGCTCGTAGGTTCTAATCTCAAGCGAATCATCGGCCATGATTTTTACGAAATTCACATTGATGCCATCTTCTTTGAAGGTAGTATTATATCGAATGGCGTGTGCAGATTTCAATATATCTATAATGTCAATATTTTCCACAAAAACTACGATATGGGGTGAGCCAGTCTGCACCACATCACCATCCTTTGTTTTAGTCACCGCAGCTACATCTATCATTTTTAGACTCACTGTGCCATCTTCGTTCAGTGTAGCGTCATGTGGGCCATCTATTGCAATGAAATTTGTCTTTTCGGCTATGATTTTTTGATCTGCTGCAAAACGCACCATACATCTACCGCCATTGCCACACATCGTACTCTGTCTGCCATCGCTGTTGAAATACACCATTTTAAAATCATGGCCTACCATATTTTCAAGTAGCATCAAGCCATCTGCTCCTATTCCAAAATTTCTATCGCAAAGCTTCTTGATTTGGGCTGTAGTTAAGTTTGAGTAGGTGCTATATCTATTATTGAGCAAAATAAAATCATTGCCTGTACCTTGGTATTTATGAAATTTAACGTTCATTATTTTTCAGTGTTAATTCGAGTTAAACGGATAATGCAAAAGTATGAAATTAATATGCCTCTACGTTATTTTTGCGTTACAATACTAAAAAACAACTATTATGAAGTACATGCAAATCAAACAAATCGGACTATCTATTTTTATAGCTGTGTGTTCAGCTATTATTGCCGTTGGGCTTTATAATCACTTTGTTGTGCAGCCTTATATTACTCAGAGTAATTTAGATAAGGTACCCGCACAGTTTGTAGGATTAATGCCCAGTTCATCTGGTTCACAGCCCATTGATTTTCGTTATGCTGCTACCGCATCTACACCAGCAGTAGTGCATATCAAAAGTACCATCAAAGCTACTCCCATAGTTCAAAATAACCGAAGACGCGACCCTATGCAAGATTTTTTTGGTGATGAATTTTTTCAATATTTTCATGGGCAAAACCCTTATCAGCAAAGAGATCAAGTAGCTACTGGCTCTGGTGTAATCATATCGACCGATGGCTATATCGTGACCAATAATCATGTGGTCAAAGATGCGCAAGAAATAGAAGTGATGTTGCTCAATAACAAAACATATAAAGCCACACTTATTGGTTCGGATGCGGATATTGATATTGCTTTACTTAAAGTAGAAGCAAACGGCTTGCCTTATGCTGATTTTGCGGATAGCGATTCTGTGCAGATAGGGGAATGGGTATTGGCAGTGGGCAATCCATTCAATCTATCTACTACTGTTACAGCAGGGATAGTGAGTGCAAAAGGGCGTAATCTTAATTTACTTGCGGATGCGAGTGGGCAATCTAATACGGCCATTGAGTCATTTATCCAAACAGACGCAGCCGTAAACCCAGGAAATAGTGGTGGTGCACTTGTCAATGTAAATGGACAGTTAGTGGGTATCAATACTGCGATAGCATCTCCTACTGGGACCTATGCAGGGTATTCGTTTGCTGTACCGTCCAATATGGTGCGCAAAGTGATTGCCGATCTCAAAGAGTTTGGTGTTACACAACGAGGCTTTTTGGGGGTTACGATTCGTACTATGGATGATGAATTGGCTAAAAAGCTCGATTTTGAAAAGCCAATGGGGGTTTATATAGAAGGTGTGGGCAAAGGCTCTGCGGGCGAATTGGCAGGATTAAAAAAAGATGACGTGATCACGACTATCAATGGTGTGCCTGTAAACTCCTCTCCCGAGTTGCAAGAGCAAGTGGCGAAATATAGACCAGGCAACAAAATCGAAGTGACTTATCTCCGTGGAGGCAAAAAATCTACTGCATTGGTAGAGCTTAAAAACAAGTACAACACCACTACTCAAATTGAAAATGGTATGGACATTATCCAATCGCTAGGAGTGGAGGTAGAGGATTTGACAGTCAAGGAGAAAGCCGCACTTGGGGTGGAAAGTGGTGTTCGTGTCAAAGAGTTAAAAACAGGTAAGCTCAACGACTTTACTGACATTAAAAAAGGATTTATAATTACACAGATAGATGACCAAGCTGTAACGGATACTAAAACCTTTTATGAAATGATGAAAACTAAAAGTGGAAAAGTATTGATAGAAGGCATATATCCAAACAAAGCGATGACCTACTTATATGCATTGAGAATGTAATTATTTTAAAGAGTAAAATTAACAAGGTCGGTATCTCTGCCGACCTTTTTTCTTTCCCGAAAATAGTTTTATATTTAGTGATGAATTCCACCTTTTTTTCTTTTAAAAGCATCCTTACCTCATTATTGATATTTGTGGGGTTACCTATTTTTGCACAAACAAAAACTACGGGTAAATCTACGCCTCCACTACAAATTAATTTATCAGACTCCGCATTGATAGACTATAATCCAGCCTTATTTGAGCTAGACAAGCAACCGATTCCTAGTGCAGATTACGGCAATAAAAAAGAACAACTCCTTCAGCAGCGTATGCAACTTACGCCAACAGCCACCCCTGCGCAAAAAAAAAATGCAGGAAGAGCCGCTGCTGTAAATCCCGTGGTGCAAATAGAATGGATAGGAAACAACGCTAGCGGAGCTCCTAGCGATAATGATATAGCCGTATCAGATAGCGGAAAAGTGGTGAGTGTAGTCAATACCAATTTTCAGGTCTATTCAGATTCAGGGGCTTTATTGCTCAATCGCTCTTTATCGGTTTTAGCCAATCAAATCGGATTTTATTCAAAAATGTCTGACCCTAGAGTGCTCTATGATCCAGCTACAGATAGATTTGTTTTTACTTGTTTTTCGGGAGGATTGAGCACAGAGTCCACCATTATTGTTGGGTTTTCAAAAACTAATAAACCTGAGGGGGTATGGAATTTTTACAAACTCAATGGCAATTCGTTCAGAGATTCGACTTGGAGTGATTATCCGATTATAGCTTTATCTGGTAGTGATTTGTTCCTCACATTTAACCAAGTGCGCGACAATGTAAGTTGGACAGTTGGCTTCAAACAGTCCGTTATTTGGCAGATAGATAAAACAAAGGGTTACGCAGGCGATTCACTTGAGTACACGCTTTGGAGTGGCTTGGCATTGAATAATGTACCCTATCGAAATATTTGTCCAGCAAAATACCAATCGCGTACAATGGATGATAACATGTTTTTCCTGTCGGTAAGAAATGTGGATTTATCTAATGACAGTATTTTTTTGCTCGAAATCACTAATAGTCATCGCTCAGGAATAGCTCAGCTCAAACAACGAGTGCTCAAAGCTCCACTGAAATATGGATTCCCCCCTAATGCTTTACAAGCTAAAATAAGCGGAAAAGCGCAACAGCTAATGACAAATGATGGACGGGTATTGGCCGCGATTTATGAAAATGACTATATACATTTTGGTGCAAATTCGGTTAATCCAGCTTATATCAACGCTGCCGTATATCTTGGCACTATCAGCAATGTAAGTGGGTCATCGCCAACGGTGAGTACACAACTTTTTTCTAGCAATACTACAGAATATGGATATCCATCAATGACTTATTTAGGCACATTTGCTGCCGACCATAAAGTGCTTTATACCTTCTCGCATTGCTACACTGATAGTTTTCCTGGTACCAGTATGCTCTATCGCGATGCCAATGGGCAATACTCAGATGTGATAACGGTGAAAAATGGCACATCGGTTATTAATAATTTTTCAGATTCGATAGAGCGTTGGGGGGACTATTCGAATATTCAGCGTATTTACAACGAACCTAATAGTGCTTTTTTAACAGGTTCATGGGGAGGGACAAACCTTATGCGAACTTGGATAGCAAAAGTTTCAGTAAAAGACCCTACCACAGGTTTTTTTGACGTTAGCAAAAAAGTAAATGAGGTTACTGTTTTTCCTAACCCAATCTTTGGGCAGAAATTCACTACTCGATTTGACTTGTTGACTAAGCAGAATGTACGATTTGAGCTATATGACATGCAAGGGAGATTTATCGCTCGGTTGCTAGATACTAACGTAAGCGAAGGCCAAAATGAGTTTTCGTTTGAAACAGGCGCACTACCAAAGGGAGCATATCAGCTTGTCGGTCGTGGACGGTCGGGAGCTCTTTTTACTAAGCCTCTAATAGTAGAGTAAAATGACTTTGACTTGGTGTTTTGTTAAAGAAATAGTCAAAATAATAGTGAGCTTTAGCTATTATAAGCTATGTTTTTTGTACTAATTGATTTTTTTTATAGGCACATTTGAATTGTTGCGAAAAATAGCTACATTTGCAATCCGTTTTCCAAAAGGAGCTTCCAACGGAAAAATAATTTATAACAAAAAAATAAAATCTAATCATTATGGCAGACGTGAAATCACTCGCTGAAACCCTTGTAAACCTTACGGTTAAGGAAGTAAAAGAATTGGCAGATGTACTAAAATCTGAGTACGGAATCGAACCAGCAGCAGCTGCAGTAGCAGTAGCAGCAGGTCCAGCCGCAGGTGGAGAAGCAGCAGTTCAAACAGAATTTGACGTAATCTTGACTAACGCTGGCCCTAGTAAGCTAAATGTAGTTAAAATCGTAAAAGACCTTACAGGTCTTGGATTGAAAGAAGCGAAAGATCTAGTAGATGGCGCACCAAAAGCAATCAAAGAGAAAGTTGACAAAGCAACTGCAGAAGATTTAGCTGCTAAATTGAAAGAAGCTGGAGCAGAAGTTGAAATCAAGTAATCTATCCTTATAATCGGTTTTAAGGCACGGTTGCACCCAAAATGTGCTCGTGCCTTAAACTGTTTATAATACGTTGTATTATAAATGGTCGCCCAAAGAAAACCGATTATCCTTAATACTATCTTTGGGGAAATCTTTCATAAAAATAAAAAATAGTTATGGCCGAAATCCTAAATCAAGCATCTCAACGTATCAATTTCGGGAAAAGCCGTTTGCCAGATGCAACTCCAGACCTTTTGGATATACAGCTAGCATCATACAAAGAGTTTGTTCAACTCGAAACCTCACCTGAAAACAGAAAGTCTGAAGGACTTCACAAAGTTTTTGACGAAAATTTTCCAATATCTGACTCTCGCAATATCTTTTTGCTAGAGTTTTTAGATTATTTTGTTGACCCACCGAGATACACCATAGAAGAGTGTGTGGAGCGTGGTTTGACTTTCTGTGTGCCATTAAAAGCAAAGCTAAAGCTTTCTTGTAATGACCCAGAACACATTGATTTTAAAACTATTGTACAAGACGTGTTTTTGGGAAATATTCCTTACATGACACCGAAAGGTACTTTTATCATAAATGGTGCAGAGCGTGTAGTTGTATCTCAGCTACATCGTAGCCCTGGTGTATTCTTTGGCCAGTCGTTCCACCCAAATGGTACGAAGATATACTCTGCTCGTGTTATTCCTTTCAAGGGGGCGTGGATGGAGTTTGCGACCGACATCAATAATGTGATGTACGCTTACATAGATCGTAAAAAGAAGTTTCCAGTGACTATGCTACTGAGAGCAGTAGGCTACGATTCAGACAAGGATATTTTGAAATTGTTTGACCTAGCAGATGAAATAGCATTGGCTTCAAAAAAAGATATTCAAAAAGCAGTAGGTCGTAGATTAGCGGCTAGAGTGCTCCGTTCATGGATGGAAGACTTCGTGGATGAGGATACTGGCGAAGTAGTTTCTATCGAGCGTAACGAAGTATTGCTAGAGCGTGATACGGTGATATCTGAAGATAATATCGATGCTATCGTAGAGTCAGGTACTAAGTCTATTTTTGTACACAAAGAGGAAGTATCTGCAGATTATTCTATCATTTTCAATACACTACAAAAAGATACTTCAAACTCTGAAATAGAGGCATTGAACCATATCTATCGCCAACTTCGCGGATCAGATCCACCTGATGAGGAGACTGCTCGTGGTATTATCGAGAAATTATTTTTCTCAGATAAACGTTATGATTTAGGTCTTGTAGGTCGTTACAAAGTGAACAAAAAATTAGGATTGCCGCTTTCTACTGATACGAAAGTATTGACGAAAGATGATATCATCCTTATCGTGAAGTATTTGGTGAACTTAAGTAACCAAAAAGAAGAAATTGATGACATTGATCACTTGAGCAATAGACGTGTACGTACAGTAGGTGAGCAATTATATGCTCAATTTGGTGTAGGTCTAGCACGTATGGCGCGTACTATCCGTGAGCGTATGAATGTTCGTGACAATGAGGTGTTTACACCAATTGATCTTATCAATGCACGTACACTTTCATCAGTTATCAATTCATTCTTTGGTACATCGCAACTATCGCAGTTCTTAGATCAAACCAATCCGCTAGCCGAAATTACCAATAAGCGTAGGGTCTCTGCCCTAGGACCAGGGGGGCTTTCGAGAGAGCGAGCAGGATTTGAGGTACGTGACGTGCACTACTCTCACTATGGTCGTTTGTGTACTATCGAGACTCCAGAGGGACCAAATATTGGTTTGATTTCGACTCTTTGTGTACATGCAAAAGTGAATGATATGGGCTTTATCGAAACTCCTTACCGAAAAGTAACAGGTGGTAAAGTAAATATCAAAGCAGAGCCGAAATTCCTTTCTGCAGAAGAAGAGGATTTGTATAAAATAGCGCAAGCTAAGGCTGAGATAGATCCTAAAACAGGAACTATTTCTATGGCTCGACTTAAATCACGTTTCCAAGGGGACTTTCCTATCTTGACGCCAGATGAGGTAGATTACATGGATGTAGCTCCAAATCAAATCGTGGGTGTTTCAGCTTCATTGATTCCATTCTTGGAGCATGATGATGCTAACCGTGCGCTCATGGGATCGAACATGCAACGTCAGGCGGTACCACTGCTTCGACCTCAGTCTCCTATCGTAGGTACAGGCCTTGAGGGTAAAGTAGCTGCCGATTCTCGTAACCTCATCAATGCTGAAGGCGATGGTGTAGTCGAGTATGTAGATGCAAAAGAAATTCATGTTCGTTATAGCCGCACAGAGCAGGAAAAACTAGTAAGTTTTAAAGATGATAAGGTGGTTTATAATCTTCCTAAGTTTTTGAAAACTAACCAGAGCACTTGTATCAACTTGAGTCCTATCGTAAGAAAAGGTCAGAAAGTGAAGAAAGGTGATGTGCTTTGTCAAGGATTTGCTACGCAGTTAGGCGAATTAGCCTTGGGTGCAAACTTGATGGTAGCGTTCATGCCATGGAAAGGGTATAACTTTGAGGATGCAATCGTAATCAATGAGCGTATTGTTCGTGACGATGTGTTTACATCTATTCAAATAGAAGAATTTGAACTCGAAGTACGTGATACAAAATTAGGTGAAGAGGAATTGACACCAGATATCCCGAATGTATCAGAAGAAGCTACAAAAGACCTAGACGAAAATGGCATTATCCGTGTGGGTGCTACAGTTAAAGAAGGCGATATTTTGATTGGAAAAATCACTCCGAAAGGGGAAACAGATCCAACACCAGAAGAAAAACTTTTGCGTGCAATCTTTGGTGACAAAGCAGGCGATGTGAAAGATGCTTCTCTCAAAGTACCACCATCTATTGAAGGAACTGTAATCAACAAGAAATTGTTTGCAAGAGCTAAGAAAGATAAAGCATCTAAAGTAAAAGAAAAGGCAGCTATCGAAGCACTTGATAAAGTTCACAATAAGAAAGTAGCTGAAATAAAAGAGGTGCTTTTAGATAAGTTGATGGCTGTATTGAGTGGCAAAACTTCAGCTGGAGTAATGTCTGTATATAACGAAGAGTGGGTGTCTAAAGGGTCTAAGTTTTCATTAAAAAATCTTTCAGACCTTAACTATGCAGATGTAAGTGCAAACAATTGGACGAAAGAGGAAGAGGCTAATGCAATGGTGAAGTCTATACTTCATAACTATACGCTCAAAGTAAACGAAGAAATAGGTCGATATAAGCGTGAGAAATTTAACGTATCTATCGGTGATGAATTACCATCGGGTGTGTTGAAATTGGCTAAAGTTTATATCGCTAAAAAACGTAAGTTAAAAGTAGGTGATAAGATGGCAGGTCGCCACGGAAACAAAGGTATCGTAGCGAAAATTGTACGTGCAGAGGATATGCCATTCCTTGCAGATGGTACTCCAGTAGATATCGTATTGAATCCTCTAGGTGTACCTTCGCGTATGAACCTTGGACAAATCTATGAAACTGTGCTCGGCTGGGCTGGGCAGAAAATGGGCATGAAGTTCGCAACGCCTATTTTTGATGGAGCATCATTAGATGAGATTGAAGATTATACTAAAAAAGCTGGTTTACCTGAGTTGGGTTCTACTTACCTTTATGATGGAGAGAGTGGAGAGCGTTTCCACCAAGCTACCACAGTAGGGGTAATTTACATGATCAAACTTAGCCACATGGTGGATGATAAGATGCATGCACGTAGTATAGGACCATACTCACTCATTACACAACAGCCGCTCGGAGGTAAAGCTCAGTTTGGAGGTCAACGTTTTGGAGAGATGGAGGTATGGGCACTCGAAGCATACGGTGCAGCTAATATCTTGCAAGAGCTTTTGACTGTGAAGTCGGATGATATAAACGGCAGAGCTAAGACATATGAGGCTATCGTAAAAGGTGAAAATCTACCTGAGCCAGGAATTCCAGAGTCATTCAATGTATTAATGCATGAATTAAGAGGATTATCACTTGACTTGAAATTTGAGTAATATCAATTGACCACATATTAGCAAACGCCCCTTTTTAAAAAAGAAGGGGCGTTTTTTTTATCAAAAAAATGTAGTTTTAACAACACAACAAAAATGGAATACTATGCCGATACGAATGGTAGAAGATGACAATCAAAACAGCGCTGACAACAATCCGGGAGGAGGAGGTGGCAATAGAGGAGGTGGTGGAGGTGGAGGGATAATTGGTATGTTGCTTCCGCTTTTATTTCGCAATCCCAAATTGATGATCCCTTTAGTGATTATAGGAGGTTTGTTTTACTTCTTCTTTTCTGTTGGCGACCAGAGTACTTCCCCTACACAAAACCAGGCAAGTTTTGCTACAGGTGGGGTATTAGACAGAAATCAGTTTGACAAAGCAGCTGTGTATGAACCACTAGCCGATAACACTAAGAATCCACTGCCAGAGCGATTTTCATTAGAGGAATATTGTCCCAATCGGTTGAACCAGGGTAGTCAAGGCAGCTGTGTGGCATGGTCGAGTGCGTATGCCGCTCGAACTATTTTGGAAGCTAGGCGCACGGGTAAAGATCCAAACGAGGTGGCGTTTAGTCCCTCATTTCTATACAATCAAATCAAACTAGACGAAAATTGCCAAGGTTCATATATCATCCGAGCTACCGAAAATATGACCAAGCAGGGAGCGTATCCGATGAGTGGATTTCCGTATGATGAGAATAGCTGCCAGCGAAAGCCATCGAGTAGTCAGATGCAGGAAGCCTCAGCGTTCAAAATGGCAGGAGCAAATCGATTGACGAGAAGCGGTGATGACTATAAAATTGATTTGCTCGCTATGAAGCAAAACTTAGCTCAGGGGGCACCCGTGATTATCGGCATGATGGTAGGCGGAACTTTTATGCAAGGTATGCTCAATAAAAAAGTATGGATACCTTCTCGAGATGATTATGAAATGAGCGGTTTTGGTGGTCACGCAATGTGTGTGGTTGGTTACGATGATTATCTTGAGGGTGGCGCATTCCAGCTTATGAATAGCTGGGGTACAGATTGGGGAAAGGATGGTTTTGGATGGATACGCTATAAGGACTTTGATTTTTTTGCTAAAGAAGCCTATGGTACCTATCCTATGGGAGCAGTAGCCACTCCAGAACCAGCCAACCTTTCGATGCAGATTGCCTTGGTCAATAATGAAACTAAAAAGTCGATACCGCTTAAGTCTTTAGGAAGCAACCTATTTGGTACAGCTTCACCAATCAAAATAGGGGATAAATTTAAAATGCAGATGACGAACAATAAAGCCTGTTACACTTATATTTTTGGCGCAGAAACAGATGAAAGTAGTTATGTGCTTTTTCCCTATACTCCAAAACATTCTCCTTATTGCGGAATTGTAGGTACACGTCTTTTCCCGAAAGATTACTCCATGCAGGCCGATAACAAGGGTGCAAAAGACAAAATAGCGATTCTAGTGACGGCAGAGCCGATGGACTATAAGTCAATGAACGAACGAATAAATAAGCAACAAGGAAGTTTTGAACAAAAGCTAAGCCAAGTATTCAATACTCAATCAGCTGCCACCGTTTCGCTCTCAAACAAAAGCGATATAGCCGTAAATATAGCCAGTACACTAAAAGCCCCTTTTGGGGTAATTGTGGCTATAGATAAGCGATAGTTTTCTTAGCCATAAAGGGATGAATATACGGCAATGCAACTATATAGCATTGAAATACATCTT
The DNA here is from genome assembly GCA_937894725.1 of uncultured Bacteroidota bacterium. Lineage (GTDB taxonomy): Bacteria > Bacteroidota > Bacteroidia > Chitinophagales > LD1 > CALAYL01. The sequence goes on along the minus strand of CALAYL010000088.1, from coordinate 6,670 downwards.
AATATAAGAAAGCGACTTTAGGTGGTTTTTGTTAAAAATGCAACTATTTATGGCTTGAGTCGTAAAGTATGTACTTACTTACACCCAAAATCGTTCATCAATGTACCCAATTAGGAAGGAAAATGCGTATATTTGCGGAGAAATGAAAAATACAAATACATTTATTCTGCTATGTGTCATTATTTCGCAATTGTTTTTATTGCCAAAAATTGCAAATGGCCAATCGAATATCTTCGTTAGCTCAGAGGTTAGCAATAGATCCGTAGGCGTTTGTGGCGACTCTACTTATGCTATATTTAGAATTCGAAATGCGGCAATAACAACTCAAACAGGAGTTAGGCTTACCTGTAATTTTGATGCAGGAATGTATTATGCTGGTACAGTAATAGGCTCTCCTAGTGCTTTGACCTACAATGCAGGATTATCTACACCTAGCAAAGCCGTTTTTGATTTGCCAGCAATGGCATCAAACGATACGCTCCAAGTTAAACTATTTTACAAAGTTGATTGTGGTATTATTCCCGCTTTAGATTTAAATCCGACTTATAGCCCTAAAATTATTTATACCGTTAGTTCAAATGGGGGAGCCGATACAAAAATAGGGGACAATATAAATATAGACAAGCCTTCGCTGAATGCAGTGTCACCTCAGAGTGTGTATTATGGATATGGTGGACAAAGTTTCGTACGAAAAATCGTAGTATTGAATGGTGGGCTAGGATATTTGCGAAACTACACTGTACATGATGTAAGAAGCGGCCCAGGAATCACCATTACCGATGTAAAGGTGAAAGGGGTATCGATACCTTACACTACATTAGGAAGTACCACAACTATCAAAGTAGATAGTGCCATAATTTCAAAGTATGGGGATTTAGATAAGTTTTTTGAGAATGGAGAGGCAGACACTATCGAAGAGTACATTACAATAACCGATTGTAAAAACGGACTTTCTGAAATTCGTATGACTTGGGGCTGTGGGGGAGCAGATTGCGATACTGTATCGCAATTTTTTAATGTTGTGTTTGGTACATTGGTGCCAAATTTAGTATATACTATTGGTTACACTGGAAATCAGACTTGTGTAGATAGCGTACACTACAAAACCATTAAAATGGTGAATAAGGGGCTAGCTCCAGCCAATAACGTAAAATTGCTCATAGCAGCAATGGGAAATTGGGATAATATAGTGACTCCTCAATACGGAAATTACTTTTCAAATAGTTATTTCGATTCCGCTGCTATCAAAGTAAAATTTGGTACTGGCCCTATCATCAAATGGGCATCGGGGCCCAATGCAGTAGTGACTGGCGATAGTTCAAGTTATTTTGAAACGCGAATGAATGATTTCTGTGCCTTGACACAGACACAATCAAGAATGTGGTTAACTGCACCTGGTTTACTTTTTCCTGGAGACTCTATAGTGTTTTACATTCCTGTAAAAAATTGTTGTAGAACCACTATTTCCAATTGTGGAGATTTAAATTATAATGAATTTGTAGTTTATCAGCCATTTTATACTGAGCCTTGTGGTCTCTACACATACACTACTGGCCAAAGCTATTTGAGTTATGAGCAAATGCGTGAAGGAATGATCGTCAACTCTCCAGCTAATTTAACCAATGGTCAAACGGCTACTGTGACCTATACAAATAACAATTCATACCATTATTTTTACAATTCAAATCCTACTAAAGACGGATATATAGAATACGTATGGGAGATGCAAAGTAATATCTCTCTAAATGGAGCGAATCCTATTTATTTATTGATGCCAAATGGCACTATCCGATATCCAATATACTTTAACAATACAGCAGGCATTGTTACGGTTAGATTTGACAGTATTTATGATAAGTATGCATCTTATACGCATGATTTAAAAATGAATATTGTTGGGTTTTGTGGTGGTGGTGCGCCATCTCAAACAACGCTCAAGACCTATTGGGTGAGAGATCCTAGTTGTGGAACTGGATGCAAGGAATTATTATCATGTGATATGAAGTTTAATATCATTGTGAAATGTCCAGGGTGTTCATGCGATAGTATCCAATATTCATCTTTTTCAATAAAAAGATACAACTATGGTTTGCCTGACAATGAAATAAACGGAGGGGATGGGTTACCTGACGCCACAGGCACATTAGATTTTACAAAAGTAGCTACCAATCGAGTTACGCATGGGGATACGCTTTTGGCGGTGCTCACTGGAAAACTGTGTGTGATTTCAAAGGTATTTACAAATGGTTATGCCGTAATCAAAATGCCGTTCAATAACAATTCTTATTTCACCCCATTAGGAGCTAGAGTAAAAATAATCAATGGCGGTGTTACGAAATATAATTTTGCAAATGTACCACTTCAGCAAAAAGGGCCAAATGGACATTATGTAGTAGATTTTAGTCCTCTATCGTTGGCTGCAAACGGCTTTCCTATATTGAGTTCATATATCTTTCAGCACAATGATTCGATAGTGATCGAACCGATGATTCGATTTGAGAACTCCGCAATAGGATCTAGTATAAATTTACAGACAGTAAACACGGAGTTTTATGTATCAATCTCTCCCAATATCTATCCTGGTAACGCAAATAACAAATACGCTTGCGATACCTGGAGCGAAAATATTCAGTTTGTAGGTGTTCGATATTTAAATTTACATTCAAGTGGGGCATATCAATTTAATGGATGTCAAAATATAGACATTGCAGTTCATCAGTACAGTTATGTAGGAGGGGATTGGAATTTTAATGCATTCCCAAATGAATATCGTCAGTTTGGCTATGTAGAAACGTTTAAGTATAAATTGCCTCCTGGTTATATATATGTAAGTGCTACTGGCAGAACCTGGAGAACGAGATATAACACAGGTACCGCTTCGCCTGCTGAAGTAAATATGACACCTGTAGTTTCTGGTGACACACTTATCTTCAATTTTCAATCTATTTATACAGGAACTAGTGGCACCGATCCACTACCGAGTGAAGGGTATATCGCTAGGTTAACGGTTAAGATTCGCCCTTCATGCCAAACTCCGGCTGGGGTTACCGCTTTTGACGAAAAATTTGCTAATTATAAAGGACTATACTCTACCTATCATAACAATACTACACCAACACAATTTGGAACGGTGGCAAATGGTGGTAAATATGAAGTCAAGGCTACGTCTTCATATTCACCTGGATTGAGAAATAGTTTCTCCTTCCAAACTCCACAACTCTTGCTTCAAGCGGCATTGTCAAATATAATTGCCACAGATAGTACAGCCTATTGGGATATAATAGTGACCAATATTGCCAATAGTGCCACGGCCGAAAACTCTTGGTTGAGTCTAGATACTATACGACCAAATGGCATCACAATCAATCGGGTGGTAGAGTTGAGCACTGGCATCGGAGTCCCAAATATCTTTGACATTTGGCAGATTGGTCAAATCAACCCTGGGCAAACTAGGACATTTAGAATATATGCCAATTTATCTAAGATATGTGATACCGATAGTATTAGAGTTTATGCAGGTTGGAATTGTAATTTTTATCCACTCTTTAGGTACTTATTTCCATGTAAGCCAGAGGCGATTACGCTCAAAGCAACACCACAGGCAGCTGAAATACAATTGAAAGTAATAGGTGAACCGCCATTAAACAATAACTTCTGTGATACACTCGAATATGAAGTAGAAGTAAGTAACGTACGTCAAGGAGCTATATTTGACAATAAATTCAACTTTTTTTCTGGAGCGGGAATATATGTAATACCTGGAACATCGGCCATTGCCTATCCAGTAGCTTCGCCTGGCCCTTCTACCTTTTATCCTCTTCAAGACCCTACGGGTAGTACACTTTATAGTTGGGATTTAAAATCAGGAGGCAATTACTTACACAAAGGGTTAAAAGGAATAAGTGTGCTTGACTCCGCAAGATATAGAATCAAGTTTAAAGCGATTACTTACTGTGACCCTGGCTTTATCTCGGGTAGAAGAAGGCAGTTTACTGCATCTGGAATTACAGCTTGCGGAAAACAAACAAACATTGCACGAAGAAGCACGCAAAAGCTCTCCATTATTGGTGCTGAACCAGATTATGAAGCAGTAGTTCAATTTATTGAATACCCTGATATATTAGCTTGTGAGAGTAATGCTAGATACAAGGTTCGATTTTTAAATCTTGGTGTAGGTGTAACAAAGTCAGACGATTCTATAGCAGTATTGTTACCACCAGGATTTGTAATAGATTCTGCTCAATCAGTTTACAATCTTCCTTCTTCCAGCTATAAGACTTCAAATATAGGGGGGCAGTTAGAAGCTGTTTGGAAACTACCTGCGGGTGTCACTCAGCAAGACTCAGTAGTCTTTTATGTGTTTTTGAAAAGTAGTCAAGCATTGACTTGTGATTCTGTATTGTTTGAAACCTATTCTTTTCAGCGCAAAACAGTAAACTGTTCGCTCACATCTCCACTTTGTAATATCCGTACTGCTACTGGCGAGAGTTTTCAATTGATAGCAGTAAAAAAGCCAATATTGAAAATATCTAGCTTTAAAACATCAAGTACAATAAGCTGTGGTGTTGGTGAGGTTATCAATACGAGCATTTCCATTCGAGACAGCTCTTTAGCTGTGCCTGTTGGGAGACCTATTATAGTGAAGATTTACAAAGACAAAACTCCGGTAGGACTTTATAGCGCTACTGGTGATTCATTGATTACCACTATAAACTATACCGGAGGCTTAGCTGTCGATTCAATGCTTGTGCTAAATTCTACTTTTACAATTAATACGGGCAATACCTGTAATTTAATAGCTGTGGTTGAAAATCAATCAAATTGCGCATGTGAAAATAGTGTAGTCCACAGCTATTACATTCCTTTAATTAATTCAGGAAGAGATACTACGGTTTGTTCAAATGCTCCGGTTAATGTAGGGGATTGTGCTATACCTGGATATAGGTATTCATGGATACCTTCTACAAATTTGTCTTCTGGTAGTATTTCTAATCCTGTTTTTAGAGCTACTAATACTACAGGTAATAACATCACATATAGATATGAGTTGCGCACAACTCGTGGCAATAATTGCATCACCCTCGATACGGTTTATATCACTGTGAGGCCAGCTCCATTGATGACCATTATACCTCCTAAAACCATTTGTTCTGGGGTCAATATTAGTCAAGCACTAACATCAAGTGTAACGGGAACAACTTATACCTGGACTGCACTAGGAGATACGGGTACTACAGGCTTTTCAAATAGTTCAGGAAATACTATTTCGCAGGTGTTGAATAGCAGCTCATTTCAACCTCGAAATGTAAACTACTTTGTTACTCCACTTTCTCCAAATGGTTGTAAAGGTGATGCATATAACTTTGTAGCAACAGTAAATCCAAAACCTAACCTCATAGCTAGCAAGGATACGATTTGTAGTAACACATCTAATTATATACCCTTATCCTCTAGTGTAGCAAATACAAACTTTTCATGGACATCAAGTGGGTTGAATGGAACAATAGGCGCGGGTTCTTTAATTTCTCAAAACCTAATAAATAATTCGCTTTCGGCAGCCAACGTCACTTTTTCAGTTACCCCAATATCCGAAGGTTGTGTTGGCCCTGTAGTGCCAATTACTACTACGGTTTATCCAACTGCTACGGCAAGTATATTAGGCAACTCAAATATTTGCTCTGGTACAAAATATATTGGAAAACTTTCGGGTTCGATAGCAGGAACTACATTTTCTTGGAAGATATTAGGATCAACTGGTGTTTTAGGTGCATCTAGCGGGTCTGGAGATTCGATTGTTCATACATTGATTAATTCGCAAGCTCAAACAGATTCTATTACCTATTTAATCACTCCTTTTTATAAAGGATGCTCAGGTACTCCAATTACTCAAACGGTATTTGTGAAACCCGCTCCACAGATCAATACGTCAATAGCTAGTCAAATTATTTGTTCTAGAGACACAGCCATTATTCCTTTTACGATTAATCCCAATAATAGCATTGTCAATTGGAATTCAAATGGGCTTTTTGGCGCAAGTAGTGGTAGTGGGAATGTTATTAAACAAGTACTAGTAAATAACACCGCCAATACAGATACCGTAATTTATTCGATTATATCGCAAAATAATGGTTGCTCCACTCAGCCACTCGTGGCAAGAGTAATTGTAAGACCTGCTCCTTCTATATCTGCTGGGCCAGCGAAACAATTGACTTGTGAATTCCCTTCCATCAGACTAGATGGTACATCGACAAATCCATCTGATGTTTTTTCTTGGACATCGATAAATGGCTATACATCTTCTTCTAGAAATCCATTAGTGTTTAGCGTGGGAACGTACTATCTTAAAGTAACTAATCCTCTTACAAGTTGTACAAATTTTGATTCTACATCAGTGAGTAGAGCCCCTTCAGATGTTTCGGTTTCTTCTTCTTTCCAAAATTTGCTTTGCAATGGAAATAATACAGGAAATATTAACTTAAATGTAATGGGAGGAGTAGCTCCATACAGCTTTAAATGGTCTGATAGTACTTCTTTGAAAAATAGAGTAGGTTTAGCTGCTGGTGTATATTCTGTTATAGTTCAAGATACTAATAAGTGTTTGACCTATGATACTATTACCATCACAGAGCCAACGCAACTGCAAGCCACAGGCATTACGAAAAACGTAAGT
>CALAYL010000087.1 GCA_937894725.1 uncultured Bacteroidota bacterium | reverse complement strand
CAGATGTCAATAGCTGTACGGCAGTAGCGTCATTTACACTTAGCCAGCCTACTGCGCTTGTATCGAATATAGTAGGTACAAACATCAGCTGTAATGGCACAAGTAGTGGAGCCGCAGACTTAACGGTAAGTGGAGGCGTTGCGCCTTATACTTACCTTTGGAATACCTTCCAATCATCACAAGATTTGACGAATATTTCAGGAGGATGGTATTATGTAGTGATTACCGATGCAAACGGTTGTAAAAAAATGGATAGTGTACAAATCACAGAACCAACAAAAATCCAACTTTCAACAGCAGTTACGAATGTATTATGTAATGGAGCATCTACTGGAGCAGTTATACTTACTGCAACAGGTGGCGTACCAGCATATTCATACACATGGTCAAATGGCGCAGTAACCAAAGACTTGACAGGGGTAGCCGCAGGAGCATACACGGTAACTGTTACAGACCAAAATCTATGTACAGCAACAGCATCGGCCACTATTACACAATCTACGGCCTTGATACTTTCAGGCACCGCATTCAATGCCCTATGTGCAGGAGTAAACAACGGATCAATTAGTCTTTCCATCACAGGAGGAAATGGGCCATACACCTACTCATGGTCAAATGGCGCAGTTACGAAAGACTTGCAAGGATTAGGAGCAGGTACTTATACAGTTACCGTATCAGATGTCAATAGCTGTACGGCAGTAGCGTCATTTACACTTAGCCAGCCTACTGCAATGACTTCTAGTATTGTAGGTACAAACGTTACTTGCTATGGAGCAAATAATGGTGCTGCAAACCTTACAGTAGGTGGAGGAACTGCTCCTTATACTTTCTTATGGTCTAACTTTAATGGAGTTGAAGATTTGACTAATATTCCAGGAGGGCTTTATAGAGTAGTGATTACGGATGCCAATGGCTGTAGTAAACGTGATAGCGTGTTGATAGCAGAGCCTGCTCCTTTAGCTACTACACAGGTTGTAACAAATATCAGCTGCTTTAATGCAAATGATGGAAGTATCGCAGTGACAGTAACGGGAGGTACTACACCTTATATATATACTTGGTCAACTGGACAGAATACAGCTACCATAACGAATCTTTCTCAAGCTACTTATACACTTACAGTTCGTGATGCTAACAGTTGTACTATTGTTACCTCCGGACAAGTTGTAAATCCTCCAGGCATCACATTGAGTGCTATTGTAAAAGATCCTTTATGTAATGCAGCAAATGGAAACAATGCAGGTGGGTCTATAGACTTAATTCCAAGCGGAGGTACACCTTCTTATATATACGCTTGGAGCAATGGGCAAAATACGCAGAATATAGCCTCACTTCAAGGAGGATTGTTTACTGTAACAGTGACTGACACAAGAGGCTGTACAGCTACACATACTTCTACTATCGTAGAGCCAGATCCTATTATTTACAACGTGTTTACCACCAATGTGAGTTGTAAAAATGCTAAAGACGGTTTCTTAGACATTACAGCATATGGAGGTACATTGCCATATAGCTTCCAGTGGTCTCAAGGCAATCTTACCGAAGATGTAGGAAGCCTAAATGGCGGCAACTATGAAGTGACAATTACAGATAAAAATGGGTGTACAGTGTCTGGATTTTTCACTGTTAAAGAGCCTGATTCGCTACATGTTTCTTTGACTAAAACAGATGCTACGTGTCAGGGTGCAAACACTGGGTCAGTGAAAGCAATAGTTACAGGGGGCACACGTCAATACGATTACTTATGGAACAATTTCAGCAAAGACTCAGCTCAATCGGCTGTACCTGGAGGCGTTTACTCGGTAGTAGTGACTGACTCAAATGGGTGCAAAGCAAATTCGGCAATCACTGTAAATGGTCAACCTTCTACCATGAGTAGTACTAAATCAACAAGCAGCCCTACTTGTGCTGATGCAGACAATGGTTTTGCTTCGATAGCCGTTACTGGTGGAGCTTTGCCATACTCATTCAATTGGAATACCACTCCAGCACAAACAGGAAATATGGCGACTAATCTCGCAGGCGGCACTTATATAGTTACTACTACAGATGCAGTGGGTTGTAATCGAATAGATACGCTTATGGTAACTGCACCAGCGCCTATAGTAATAACCACTAATACAGGCAGTGCTAGTTGCGCAAATACTGCTAATGGCAACGTTACAGTGACGAGTACAGGAGGAAAATCACCTTTGCTATATACGCTCAATGGCTTTACGCAAACTTCAAACCAGTTCTCAGGCTTGAAGCCAGGTACATACTCTGTGAGTGTGAGAGATGCAAATGGATGCGAGTCAGTATCTAGCGTAACTATACTCTCTCCAGCAGCCTTCTCAATCGACCTTACGGCTAGCAAAGAAGTGATTTTGGCTACGCAAACAGTGAATCTATACACGAATGTAAATAGTGATACCACTATTACAAAATACATTTGGAGTCCATTGTCAGCTAATTTTGATTTCTCGAGTTGTACAGATTCAGCCAATTGTCCAAACCCAACAGCAGCGCCTATGCAGACGACTACTATAGTCGTTACTGCGATCAATGCTAGAGGGTGTGTGGCATCGGATACTATCCGAATCGATGTAAGTAATGATTTGTCACAGTTTATTCCTACGGCCTTTACGCCAAACGGAGATGGACTCAATGATTTCTTTGAGTTTGATATTCTCGGAGCGACTAGCTTGGATGTAAACGTTTGGAACCGCTGGGGCGAAAAAGTATTTAGCAATCCATCTCAAATCAATGGTATCTCTCAAACCAATGCAAATGGTGGATGGGATGGAACATTTAGAGGAAAGAAAGCTCAGTTCGATACATACACTTATATGATTGAGGTGACCTATTTCAATGGAAAAAAAGACAAAGTAGCAGGTACTGTCACTGTAATGCAGTAGTGCCGATACCGAACAGTACCCAAAAAGGGGATGACTTAAAAAAGTCATCCCCTTTTTTATTTATAAATAATCAGAAAAGTAGATGTAGAGAATGTGGAAACTAAACGTCAAGTTTTTTGTCTGAAACTAAAATGCCATCAGCATCACAATAAATGTATTGGCCAGGGGTAAAAGTTACTCCAGCAAAAGCAACAGGGATGTTTTCTTGACCTTCATTTCTTTTATCCGTTTTGAAAGGATGTGTACCTTGCGCCTTTATGCCCAGCGGCAAAATACTTAAAGCTATACTATCTCTCAGACAGCCATAAATCACTATGCCCACCCAATCGTTTTTTACAGCTAGCTCGCCTAGCTGATCGCCTAGAAGTGCGCATCGCATGGAACCTCCGCCATCTATTACCAACACTTTGCCAGTGCCATCTTCGCCTAGTTTTTTTCTAACGAAAGAATTGTCTTCAAAAATTTTGAGGGTTACTATTTCGCCCCAAAAACTTTTTCTACCTCCATAGTCTTTGAAAATAGGGTCGGCTGCAGTTACTTTTTCTCTATGGCTGTCGCTGATATCTGCTGTACTTATATTCATGATTGTGCTGTGGGGTATTTTAAATCTAATTTACTTAATGCTTCAAATACTTTTTTTGTCACAGTGTATTCTTTTATCCAGTTTTGATCTGCTGGCACTACCGTCCAAGGTATAACTGAACAATGCTTTAGCACATCTTCGTATGATTTCATATAATCATCCCAATACGCTCTTTCTTGCATATCGGCTTCGTTGTGTTTCCAATATTTTGTAGGGTCTGAAAGTCGTTCTTCGAGCCGTTCGAGTTGCTTTTCTTTAGATACATTCAGCATAAATTTGAGTATCACAGTGCTGTTTTCGGTGAGCATCTGCTCAAAATCGTTTATCTGCTTAAAACGGCTTTTAATTGTTTTTTCATCAACCCATTTATGTACTCTTTGTATCAATACATCTTCATAGTGGGAACGGTTAAATACCTGTATCATCCCTTTTTCGGGAGCTTGCTTATGTACTCGCCACAAAAAATCATGCTTCATCTCCTCCTCTGTTGGTTTTTTAAACCCATACACCCTGCATCCTGCTGGATTTACCGCTTCAAACACATTTTTGGTAGCGCCATCTTTGCCAGAAGCATCCATACCTTGAAAAATCACTAGCAGAGCATATTTGCCCTGCGCATAAAGCATGTCTTGTAGTTCACCAATTTTGATTTTTAGTATTTCTGTTTCTTTCTTTATTTTCTCTTTTTGGTAATTCTTGGGTGCTCGTGTTGCCAGATTTTTGATACTCATATGGTCATGTTTTTATTCTTCTTGATAAATATGATCCCACTCGACATTTCTAAGGTGTGGCGGAATTTTAGAACGCATTTTAAGAAAAAAATAGTAGCCGTCAAAAAAGCCAGTAGCCTTGTCGGTGCGATTTCCTTTTGGGTCAAAAAACAAAATAGTAGGTAGTTGAGTTATTTTAAACTCTTCATTTATTTCCATACCATCAAAGTTTTCTATATCCACATAATAGGCCAAAAATTGTTCGTTGGCTAATTGGACTATTTTGGGAAGAGTGAAAATTTCATTTTTGATACGGTGGCAAGGCTTACACCATGGAGCCGAAAACATAATAAAATAAGGCTTGTTTTCAAAAGCAGCCGCTTTTTTGAAATCTTCAAAACTCAATGACGAAAAGAGCACCGTGTCTTTTTGGGTGGTTGCAAATGCAAAAGTATCTACCTGTGCTTTTAAAGGTAGGTAGCACAAAAGCATAATTAAAAAGCTTAATCTTAAATACATAAATCGTTTTTCTTCTGATTATACCACTACAATCATACCAAAAATATGTTTTGTAAATTTAAATTAGTTAGATTATCTTTACCGCCTTACTACATTAAAAATAACTTTATGAGAATTTTTACAAAACTGCTAACTAGATTCGTTTCAATTTGCTTAGTACTCGCTACCAGCAATGCTATGGCTCAAGTGGATGTGACAGCTACTGGAGGTACGCTCACAGCATCTTACACCACATTAAATGCCGCTTTTGGAGCTATCAATGCGGGTACACATACGGGTACCATAGATATAGCTATCACAGGCAATACTACTGAGCCTGCGGTATCTGTGCCTTTATTGAAAAGTGCCTCGCCTTCGAGTTACACTACTATTTCTATCAAACCTTCTGGTGGAAATTGGACGATAAATTCAGCAGCAGCTCCTACAGCTAGTAAAGGAATGATAGAACTCAGTGGTGCTGATAATGTAACTATTGATGGTGACGACCCATTGACATCAGGCCTGAGAAACCTTAGTTTTGTCGTAGCCACAAATGCTTCTACAGGAACGGCTGCGATCAGACTTTCTTCTACAAGTACTACTGGAGCGGATGGAGCAGATAATAACACGGTCAAAAACTGTATCATCACAGGAGGTAGAAACAGTGGCACATCTACAACCACTAGCTATGGTGTAGTGATGTCAAATTCAACCTCGATCACTACGGGTGCTTATAGCAGTTTGAACACCGTCATAGAAAATAATTTAATCACAAGATGTTATCATGGAATATATGCTGCTGGTGCATCTGCAACATATCCAAATACAGGATTAATAGTTAGAAACAACGTTTTTGGTAGTGCATCAAGTTTGGCAGATAATATTGGTAATTCTTGTGTGTATTTATCATATACATCTGCTACTGCTGGCGCTACTTCTGCTTTAGTAGAAGGAAACACGATTAGATCTGGCGATATTTCAATTTCAGGGTTAGGATTTTCGGCTTCCCTTAGTGGAATAGAATTAGCAGCAGCAAACCCTGGTGCAAAAATAAGAACGAATACATTAGTTGTATATCAGCCTACTACTTTTGGATATGGAGCATTTGGCATAAATATATCGAGTGCTACTACTAATAATGATATCGAGATTTACAACAATATGATTACAGTAGGGGCCTCTAAATATTCAACTAGTGCCACATCCTCGTTTATAGCTAATGGAATTAGGGTAGCCGTAGCAGCAACCCTACTAAAGATAAATTATAACACTATTTATGTTCCATTACATACTACAGGTACTGTTTCTAACTATACTAGCCATGGCGTATATGTATCATCTACTACGGCTACTATTGCAGAGTTTAGAAACAACTTGGTAGTAAATGATAACGTAGGAACAGGTACCTATTGTATGTATTTAGGTTCAATAAATATAATATCAGGTGGAGTAGTGAACTATAATAACTATTCTGCAGCTAGTGGAAATGTAGGCTACTTGACGGCTAATCAGACTACCTTGGCTGCCTGGCAAACGGCTACCTCTAAAGATGCTAACTCTGTGAGTGTTCAAGCTGCTTTTGTCTCAGCTACGGACTTGCATATTGACATTGCCAACTCTATCAATGTAGGTTTTATGACAGCGGGTACTCCACTTCCAATCACTACAGATATTGATGGACAAACTAGAAGTACTTCTACACCTAGTATAGGAGCTGATGAGTTTTTAGTGCCTAGCTGTGCAGGACAACCTAGTGCTGGTACTTTAACTGCCTCTGTAAATCCAGTTTGTATAGGTGCTTCTTCTTTATTGACTGCTACAGGTATCTCTTCTATTGATGGAGCAGGTACCAGTTATAAGTGGGAGGAATCAACGGATAGTATCACTTGGACATCTATACCATCTGCTACTGGCAAAACATATAACTATACAAATGCCACGGGCACTAAGTATTTTAGATTTATCAACACTTGTGCTGTTTCTTCTTTGGCTGACACCTCTCACATTACGGTTAACCTTAACAATCCTACTTATGCAACAGTCCCTTATGTACAATCTTTTGATAATTGGATAAGTGTATGTGGAAACACAGATGTGCCTGGAACCGAATGGAGAAATAATCCTGTAACTGGCAATAACTCTTGGAGAAGGCAAGATCAAGGGGCTACTGCCGCATGGAGTGGAAGCACAGGGATTGTAACTGGATTTACAGGCACAGGGGCCGCTAATTTCCATACATATGATGTCTCTTCAGGTCTTTCAGGTCAATTAGATTTGTATGTAAATATGCTAAATCCAGATCCTATTGAACTTCAGTTTGATCATTTGAATTTGACAGGAACGGACTCATTATTTGTGTTTTTCTCAGACGACAATGGTACAACATTTAATCTACTTGCAGGATTCGGCACTTCTGCTACTTGGACAAAAAAAGTAGTGAGCTTGGGAGTAGTACTCAGACCGCAATGTATTGTACGACTTCAAGCACGTTCTGACTATGGTTTAAATGATATAGGTGTAGATAACCTTACATTAGTAAATGTATGTGCAGGTGCCCCTACAGCGGGTACTATCACAGCATCTGCTAATCCAATTTGCCCAAATACTAGCGCAAGCTTATCACTTACAGGCGCTACTTTGTCGGGAGGGCTTAGCTATCAATGGTTGACTTCTACTGATGGGGTTACATTTAGCTTTGATGTAGCAGATTCAAATGCTACCCTAAACAAAGTTTTGCCAGATTCTACTTACTTTAGAGCGGTAGTAGGTTGTAGTGGAGTAAACGATACCACGCCTATATATAAAGTATCTATGAAACCTGCTACTCAATGTTATTGTTTATCGAATTCTACTAGTACTGCTGACACTAAAATTGACTCAGTGTTTTATAGCACTGTAGCAAAAGGAACTTTAGGTACAATATGCGAAAGCTACACAGACAACAGAGCATTTATAGGCAATATGCAACAAACAGTAGCTTCAACGGTAAGAGTTGTAAATGGTTCTTGTTCTGGTTCTCACTTTGGCGCTTATTTGGTTGCTTTTGTAGATTTTAATCAAAATGGGTTGTTTACAGACCCAGGCGAAACAGTTTACACAAGTGCTCTTACTACAGGTTTAAATACAATTCCTACTTTCACCGTATCACCTCCTCTATCTGCTACGCTTGGTCAAACCACTATGCGATTAGTACTTAGAGAATCAACGGTGCCTACTGCTTGTGGTACGTATAGCTATGGCGAAACAGAAGATTATACCGTAAATATTACTGCAGCTCCAGCTTGTACTAATCCACCTGCTGCTGGTAACGTATATGGCCTTTCTTCCGTTTGTAATGGTACTACTACCACATTAGTAGATACAGGCTACTCTTTAGGTACTGCGCTTCAATGGCAAGTAAGTACAAATGGCACTACATGGACAAATTATACAGGCACTGGTTTTGCTACTTCTACTATTACTACAGCACCACTTGTAGATTCAGCTTTCTATAGATTGAAAGTAACTTGTGTGGACTCTTCATACTCAAATGTATTTAAGATCACAGCTAGTCCGGCTACATTGTGCTATTGTAAAACAAGTCTAGGTGGTTTCTGTGGAGGAAATGACATCACAAAGGTACAGTTTGGTACAATTAATAATACATCTACATGTAATACGGTGGGCG
This sequence comes from uncultured Bacteroidota bacterium, assembly GCA_937894725.1. Taxonomy (GTDB): domain Bacteria; phylum Bacteroidota; class Bacteroidia; order Chitinophagales; family LD1; genus CALAYL01. The sequence goes on along the minus strand of CALAYL010000087.1, from coordinate 8,536 downwards.
CAGGAGCTTATACTGCTTTCCCAGATACAGGTGTAGCTACTACAGACTTATATCAATTAGTATCTACCAACTTAACTGTAACCTTATCAGGAGCAAGCATTATATCAGTTTGGATAGATTTTAACCAAAATGGAATTTTTGAAGTATCTGAGTGGACACAAGTCTCAACCAATTCCGCATTAGCTAGTGTAGGTATAAACGTACCAGGTTCAGCTTTGTTAGGTAAAACAGGTATGCGTATCCGTAGCAGAGCTACAGGAAATTCAAATGGAGCTGGAGATGCTTGCAGCAACTTTGGAAGTGGCGAAACAGAAGATTATATTGTAAATATTTTGCCAGCGCCACCATGTACCACACCAGCTTTGGCAGGTACTATCACAGGGCCTTCGAGTGCAACTACATATTCAAATGGACAATATATAGTAACAGGAGCTGTAGGTACAAAAGCATGGCAATATGCTTTTAACCCAGCGGGGCCGTTTACGCAATTAGGTATCACAGGAGATACTATTAATGTTGCACTTAATTTTGTAGATACTGTTTACATTAGAATAATAGCAAGCTCACCTGGTTGTGCTAACGATACTACTTTGGTTCCTTTCAAAACTGTGGCTTACTTGCTGGGCAATAATGTGTGTGATGCAGTGCCATTGTCTTTAGGAACAAGTGGGTACTTCAAAACTACAGCGGCAAATACCCAAGTGGGCGAGCCTGCTCCAGCATCAGGTTGGTTAAACACGACTTTGTCTAACACATTGTGGTTTACATTTACTGCGCCTGCTTCAGGACGTGTATCAGTGCAGTCTCCAGATTTTGATACTCAGTTAGCACTTTGGGATGCGTTGAATTGTGATACAATACTCAAAGGTGGAGCTACTTTAATAGCTGCAAATGACGATGATCCTATTTACACTACACATGGTGGAGTACAATTTTCATCATACTTTACAGCTACTTGCTTAACTCCTGGAAAGACATATTATCTACAGCTAGATCCATATTCAGCTCCTGGAGATTCTACCCGTATGATCATTACCGATCTTGGTGCCGTGAACACTTCATTTACCTTAGATACTGCATATTGTGCAGGTGCTCCAGTAGTCAATCTTAATCCTGCTACAGCTGGAGGAACGTTTACAGGAACAGGCGTATCTGGTACTACTTTTAGCCCTGCTACTGCTGGAGTAGGAGGCCCTTATACAATTACTTATAAAATAGGTGTTTGCGACTCTCTAGTGAAAACTACAAAAGTAGTAGCAGCGCCTACGGCTAATGACTCTATCACCAATGTATCTTGCAATGGCGGTAATAATGGAGCAATAGATGTGACTATCTCTGGCGTAGGGCCGTTTACCTCTCGTTGGTCAAATGGGGCTACTACCGAAGATTTGACAGGATTGGCTGCGGGTACTTACACAGATACTATTACCAACGCTATAGGATGTAGATTGGTGTTCGGGCCAAGATCAGTTGCTCAACCGTCTGCAATAACACTTACGCCTACACAAAAGAATGTATTGTGTAATGGAGGCGCTACAGGTAAAGTGAAATTGAGTGTAGCTGGAGGTACAGCACCTTATACTTTCTTATGGTCAACTGGTGCTACTGCAGATAGTATTGATGCAATTGTTTCTGGTAGTTATACAGCTACTGTTACGGATGCTAATGGATGTACTACTACAGGTACCTATAATGTTACTCAACCAACTGCTTTGATGGCTATGCTCGATAGCGCTACCAATGTAAGTTGTCATGGTGGAGCAAATGGAGCGGCTTATGCTTCTGCAATGGGTGGAACTAGCCCTTATACTTACTTATGGTCAAATGCTACTGCAACACCGTCAGTAACAGGAGTTGCTGCTGGTGTATATACTATGACTGCTACTGATGACAATGGATGTACGACTACCACGTCAGCTACAATCACAGAGCCTTCTGCTATAGCAGTAGGCCTAGATAGCATCACTTCTCCTAAATGTAATGGAGATAGCACTGCATCTGTAGAAATCACAGTGACAGGTGGCACAGGAGCTCTTACCTTTGCATGGTCTAATGGTACTACAAATGAAGACTTGACAAATACTACAGGCGGTTCATATACTGTTTCTGTGACCGATGCAAATCTTTGTTTGGCAACGGCTACTTATACGATTTCTCAACCTGCTACCATATCTATAGTAATAGATAGCACCAAGAATGTAAAATGTGCAGGTCAATCTAACGGTGCGATATATATCACTATCTCTGGAGGTACAGGTCCATACACTGCCTCATGGTCAAATGGAAGTACTGTTCCTGATGCCACAGGATTGGCTGCGGGCACTTACAATGTTACTGTAACGGATGCAAACGGTTGTACTGCAACTGCAGGCCCTGTAACGCTTACAGCTCCTGCTGCTTTGGTAGTAACCTTGGATAGTACTAGAAATGTAAAATGCGCTGGTCAAACTACTGGAGGTGTGTATATCACTGTTGTAGGAGGTACTACTGCATACAACTATGTATGGAGCAATGGACCTACAACTCAAGATTTGACAGCTGTGGTAGCTGGTACATATACTGTATCAGTAACTGATGCAAACGGTTGTACGGGTACTGCTTCTAGCACGGTCACTGCTCCAACAGCAATGGTGTTGACTACTACTAAGACAAATGAATTCCAAGGAGGTGCTAAAGGAACTGCATCAGTTGCGGCTACTGGAGGAACACCTACTTATACCTACGCTTGGAGCAATGGACAAACTACAGCATCCATCACTAACTTAGTAGCAGGTACTTACAATGTAACGGTGACAGATGCAAATGGTTGTACGGCTACTTCATCTGCAGTAGTGAGTTTTGTGAGCGGAGTAGGCAATGTAGATTTAGTAAATGCTTATGAAGTATATCCTAATCCTACTTCTGGCAAATTCCAGATTGCTGTAGAGCTTGCTAAAACTAGCGATGTGAAAATTGAAATCGTTGGCTCTAATGGTCAGCTTGTAAAAGTGATAAATGAGAGAAATGTAGATACAAAAGTATTTGATGTAGATGAAGAAATAGCCGCAGGCTTATACTTTGTGAAGCTAAATTTTGGCGAAACTCAAGTGACTAAGCGTATCAACGTGATTAAGTAATCAAGGATACATAAATAGAAAGCCTGCTCAACATTGAGCAGGCTTTTTTATTCCCAAAATCTTTCAAAAATAGCTACGCAATATGTGTAAAAGTTATATTTGCTAAAACACTTCGCTAATGAATAAAGGCATCACCTTTCTATTACTATTTCTGTCAAACCCATTGTTATTTGCTCAATCTCCTATTGTAAAGCAAGGTATTGCTTATATTAATAGCAAAAACTGGTCAGCTGCTCATTCTTATTATGATTCTATATTGATCCAAAACCCAAAGGAGGTAGATGCAATCATGATGCAAGGAAACATCATTCTCAATAAGCATCTTGTTGAAAAGCGCCAACCACCTATCATTACTTCATTTGATGAAGACATATTTACAGACAAAGCTCCCTTTGTGGATGCACCACCGCCTATCGTGGATTTGAAGCAAGCGGATAGTGTAGAGCGATTGTGGCGAAATGCACTTTCGATAGCTCCCCAGCGGGTCGATATTCATATGGGTTTATGTATGCTTTTTGGGATGTCGCTTCAAGAGGAAAAGCTGCAAAAAGAATTGCCCATACTCAAAAAACTTTCTACCAACGATGAGCAGGCTGCCATTTCAATGATTGATTATGCTCGACTGTTTAGAGAAAGAGGTCGATTTAAGCAGGCTTATTCCATATTGGCAACCATAGATGCGCTTTATCCAAATAGCTCGCTAGTTAAGAGCGATTGGGCTGGTGAGGCTATGTTTATGGGCGATTTGGCAAAGGCAAACCTGCTAGCTAAAGATATTCTCAAGCTTAATGCGTTTGACCAAACTACTTTACAAAATATCACTGCCATTTTTTGCGCTGCAAACAACCCAATAGATGCGTTGATAGCTCAAAAGCAATATGCCAAAGTAGATAGTTTTTACCATTATGCAGAGCTGTATGAAACGCTACTTCAATTTGGTGGAGAGGAAGAAATTTGGGGCGATAGGATGAGGTTGCAATTGAAAAGGCCAGTTTTTGAAGCTGACACAAATGAGCTTGTCCAACTCAGCCAATACCTCATTTCCCCTAGTTTTAATAATCAGTTTAATGATTATATGGCCATACTTTCAGTGCCCTTGAGTACACTGTCCACATGGACTATTTTACAAAAATCAATTAAACTTTTTCCTGATTCAGCTCAGCTTAGATTGATGCTAGCAGAGTATTTTCTCAATGGAAAAAATTATACCATGGCAAATACTCATTTTGCCAAAGCAATGAGTTTGCCACTCGATGAAAACCTAAAGGAAGATGCCCGTTTTATTTATGCATATTCACTTTTTCTGGCAGGAAAAACTAATGAAGCGTCAGCATTTTTTAAGCTCTTTTTGCAAGACACAAATGAGTTCAAAAAACAGGCGGCCACCTATTTTTTTGCTAAAATAAACAAGAGAAAAGACCTATTAGATCAATTGATTAATGTGGATAATCCAACAAAATATAGTCAATTGGCAAAAATATACATGGCCAATTTACCTTAAATAGCCTGTATTGGTAGCTATCTATTTTCAAACTTGTGCGATTTTTTAGCTGATTATCAATAAATTGCAGTAGGTGCTGCGATTTTTAGTAGCAAAATGTTTGTAGTAACGGGTTATAAAATTAGATTTGCAATCCATTTTTCAGAAAACATACAAATTAACAATAGATAATGGATGCATTAAGTTACAAAACAAAATCGGTATCGGCCGATGAGGTGAACAGAGAGTGGTTCATCATAGATGCCGAAAACCAAACCTTGGGCCGTATGGCTACCAAGATTGCCACGATATTAAGAGGCAAGCACAAACCTACATTTACCCCAAATGCTGATTGCGGTGACAACGTGATTGTAATCAACAGCGGCAAGGTAAGACTTACGGGAAATAAGATGAATGAGAAAAGTCGTGTACACTACACTGGTTTTTCTGGCGGTCAGCGTTTTCGCTCACCAAAAGATATCATCGATAAAAACCCTAACGAGCTTATTGAAATGGCCGTAAGAGGTATGTTGCCAAAAGGCTCATTGGGTCGTCAGCTTTACAGAAAACTGTTTGTATATGCTGAGGCTACACATCCACATTCTGCACAAAAACCTAAAGAATTAAAATAATGGAAGTTAACAAAACAATCGGTAGAAGAAAAGCGGCTATCGCTCGTGTAACCGTAGCTAAAGGCACTGGTGAAGTGACTGTAAACGGAAAAGAGTATAGAGTTTATTTTCCAGTAGATCATCTACAAAGAAAAATCGAAGCAGTACTTACTACAGGCGAATCAGTGGGTCAATATGACATCACTGTAAATGTACGTGGTGGTGGAGTAAAAGGACAAGCAGAAGCTATCGTATTGGGCATCGCTCGTGCATTGATAGTTGAAAATGCGGAACTCCGTCCGGCTTTGAAAAAAGCGAAATTTTTGAGAAGAGATGCAAGAGTAGTAGAGCGTAAGAAAACAGGTCTTCGCAAAGCTCGTAAACAAGAGCAATTCTCTAAGCGTTAATATTTGGTTGAATAATTTAAAAGCGACACTAATGTCTAAAATAACACATCAAGAACTCCTAGACGCAGGCGTACACTTCGGACACTTGCGTAGAAAATGGAATCCTAAAATGCTCCCTTATATCTTTGCAGAAAGAAAAGGAGTACACGTAATCGACCTTAACAAAACGATCGAGAAGCTAGAGGAGGCAGCAGCAGCAGCTAAGTCTATCGCAAAGTCGGGCAAAAAGGTACTTTTCGTAGCTACAAAAAAACAAGCTAAAGAAGTAGTACGCGAAGCGGCTACTCGTGTAAACATGCCGTATGTGACCGACAGATGGTTGGGTGGTATGTTGACCAACTTTAGTACAATCCGCAAGTCTATCAAGAAAATGCAAAGCATCGACAAAATGCTTACAGACGTAACGCTTAATAGCGTAACCAAGAAAGAAAGACTCGTATTGACTCGTGAGAAAGAAAAAATGGAGCGTGTACTTGGTGGTATCGCTAATCTCAATAGAGTACCAGCAGCTGTATTTTTGATTGATATAGGCCATGAGCATATCGCACTCAAAGAAGCACAACGATTGAATGTAAACACTTTTGGTCTTGTAGATACAAACTGCGACCCTACTAAAGTTGATTTTGCCATACCAGGAAACGATGATGCTTCAAAATCTATCTTCGCTATTACCAACTTTATAGCTGATGCTATAGCAGAAGGACTTTCAGAGCGTGCTACTGATGATAAAGAAGAAGATTTAGAAGAAGAAACTCAAGAAAGACTCCGCTTTGATGGAGAGTCTGAAGGAGATGCTGATCGCAAAAAAGCTGGTGGAGCTGGCGCACCCCGCAAGCGTTCGAAGTCAACTACTGGTGCTGGAAATCGCCCAGGAGGAGGACCAAAGAAATAATCATGATTTAATATTTGCTTAGCAAATTAGCTAATCACAGTAGGTTCTTTTGTCCCACTCGATTAACTGATTTGCTAAGTTTTTTTTAAACGAGGCGCATAGCCTAATTTTTTAAACTATAAAACATAAAATAAAATGCAAATAACCGCTGCACAAGTAAACGAATTGCGTACTATGACTGGCGCAGGATTGATGGACTGCAAAAAAGCACTCACAGAGTCGAATGGTGATATCAATGCTGCATTCGATTACCTAAGAAAAAAGGGTGCTAAAATTGCTGAATTAAGAGCAGGTCGTGAAACTACAGAAGGATGTGTAGTCGCTATTACCTCTGCCGATTCAAAATTTGGTGTGATTACGTATGTATCATGCGAAACAGATTTCGTATCTAAAAATGAAGATTTCATAAGTTTTGCTACCGCTATTGCTAATGCAGCTTTAGCAGCAAAATGCGCTTCTAAAGAAGAAGTATTGGCTTTGCCACTAGATGGGGCTACTGTAGCAGATAAATTGCAAGAAAAAGTATCTGCCATAGGTGAATTGATTCAATTGGCTGCTTTCGAAAAGCTTGAAGGAGAATCGTTGGTAGCATATAATCATGCTGGAAACAAAATAGGCGTATTGGTAGCGATGAACAATCCTTTGTCTGAAGCAAACACTATCGCAGGAAAGGATGTAGCTATGCAAGTAGCCGCTATGAATCCTTTGGCGCTTGATGCTTCGCAAGTAGCACAAGATGTAATAGACCGTGAGGTAGCCATCGCTATTGAGAAAGCCGTAGCTGCTGGAAAACCAGAAAACATTTTAGCTAAAATAGCGGAAGGTGCTGCTCAAACTTTCTTGAAAGAAAATACCCTGCTCACTCAGCCATTTGTAAAAGATGGTAGTAAGAGTGTAACACAATATCTAGCTGAAGCAGAAAAAGGCTTGATAGTGACGGCATTTAAGCGTGTAGCCTTGGGCGTGAAATAAACATTTCTCTAAAACATACCGTATCAAAACAGCGACTCTTGGGTCGCTTTTTTTTATTTAGATGAATGTTTTTAAGGTATCTCGATAGGGAAACATGCTTTTCTTTGTTATTGCAGGCTTGACCCACAATCTGTGATTATAACAAACCCTATTAGTATTTTTTATTTCAAAGTTAAAAACGTTGATTATTCTTCATCACAAGCTAGGCTTTGCTATACTTGAGATAGAGTTGAGGACTTATTTCCCCAATTTCTCTAACAATATCTGAAGCATCTCTTTCACAGTAGGGTCGGATTGGTTGATTTGAGTACTATTCAAAAAATTATTGTTGCTATGTTCTTGATTGATTTGTACGTAACCGCTTTTTTGAGGAATAAAAGAAGCGATAGGCACCTTCAGTGCATTTGAAATTTGTTCTAAACGCACCAGTGTTATATCCATTTTCCCGTTTTCAATCTTAGAGAGGGTGCTTTTATCTATACCTGTATCAAGCGAAAGGCTAGTAGCATCTACCCCTAATGCTTTTCAAAGGTTTTGTATTTCTGCACCAGTCAGTTTATTTATATCCATAGGTTTATGAGCAGTTTCTTTTAAAGAAACTAAAGATAGCTTTTTTGGAAACAAAAAGATAAACGTTTATGACACTTTTTAAAAAAACTCTCGTTTTCTTTATCATATGCTAGCAGAAAGCTGATGTACATACAGCTATAATCCAGATGTAAATTGGCTGACAAACCCAGTAGGCTGCTGACGAGCATCCGAAACGCTAAAGCGGATAGTGCCTGTACCGAGCACGAACCAATAGAAGTACCAAGGGAAAAAGCCTTGTAAAAAAGTAAACCATTTTTAAAAACCAAAAGTTTTTGCCTGCATTGTTTGAATTTAAACAAAGAGGGATGATATGAAAAAGAATTTTTTTGAGCAATTACAGAAAAACAAAAAAACTGAAATGAATAAAATTCAGGGTAAGAAAATTACCGAAAATTTGCATTGTGTTTTAGGTGGTGCAGATTTGAGATCATCATATGCATTCTGTTTAGTTCCATGTGGTGCACAAC
>CALAYL010000086.1 GCA_937894725.1 uncultured Bacteroidota bacterium | reverse complement strand
CGATGTACTTATGTGGCGGATCAATTGACAGACAATCGATGCCATGGCATACTCAATCGTGGAGACCAATCAGAAATATCTACTTACATAGAAAAAGCGATTGACAATGATTTTTCGGGCAATATGATAGACGTTTGTCCAGTAGGTGCTTTAACAGATAAAACTTTCCGTTTTAAATCGAGAGTATGGTTTACAAAACCCCTCGATGCCCATAGAGACTGTGATAAATGCTGTGGAAAGACAACTTTGTACACCTTTGGCAACGAAGTAATGCGTGTAAGTGCTCGCAAAGATGTGTACGGTGAAGTAGAAGATTTTATTTGTAATACCTGCCGTTTTGAGAAAAAAGAAATGACAGATTGGGTAATTGAAGGACCTAGAAAATTTGCAAAATATTCAGTTATTAATCAAAACAATTACACGCTGCCTATGCGCAGTGTAGAAATGGATGGAGCGGATGCTCGGCTATTTAAAGGTCGTCAAGAAGACCGAGTTAAACTAAGTATGGTTAACCCAAAATAATTCAAATTTAAACTCAACAATGGAAACTACCCTCATTATAAAACTAGTTTTGATTCTCGTCATTTTCGGTATCACGATGTTGATAGCCCTCTACTCTACTTTTGCAGAAAGGGTATTGGCTGCCTATTTTCAAGACCGCTTAGGGCCAAATAGAGCTGGCCCTGGAGGTTTATTACAGCCTTTGGCCGATGGTGTAAAAATGTTTACGAAAGAAGACTTTATCCCAAACACACCCAATAAGTTTTTGTTTATCGTAGGGCCAGGTATTGCTATGACTACTGCCTTGATGACGAGTGCGGTGATACCTTGGGGCAAGCCACTACATCTTTTTGGCATGAATATCGATCTGCAAGTGGCTGATGTAAACATCGCTATTTTATATGTATTTGGCGTGCTATCTATCGGAGTATATGGTATTATGATTGGCGGTTGGGCATCAAACAATAAGTTTTCACTTCTTGGTGCTGTGCGAGCATCGTCTCAAATGATTTCGTATGAAGTCGCGATGGGGCTCTCTATCATTGCCGTATTGATGGTGGTAGGCTCGTTGAGTCTAGGTGATATAGCGCAAAAGCAAAACGGCTTCATTGATTGGACAGGGTCTTTCCCTTACTTTTCATGGTTGGTATTCAAACAGCCCTTGGCATTTTTAATCTTTTTGATCTGTGCATTTGCAGAAACAAATCGTGTGCCTTTTGATTTGCCAGAGTGCGAGACTGAGCTTATAGGTGGCTATCATACAGAGTATTCGTCTATGAAACTTGGGTTCTTCCTTTTTGCTGAATACGTAAATATGTTTATATCTTCAGCTATCATTGCGGTATTGTTTTTTGGAGGATACAATTATCCTTTCCAAGATGCAGTAGCATCTTCGTTAGGTAGCAATGTATCTGCTATCTTAGGTGTGCTGGCTTTCTTTGGCAAAATTTTCTTCTTTATCTTTTTCTATATGTGGGTACGCTGGACGTTGCCACGTTTCAGATACGATCAGTTGATGAACCTTGGTTGGAAAATATTGATACCTCTTGCTATCCTCAATATTGTGATTACAGGATTTGCCGTATTAGCCGCAAATTAAGTGAAGCTATATGGGGTGGGGTAGCATATCTGTGGACTTAGCTTGCAATCTTAATTTGACTTCCATTATAGAAGTTAATTTGCCGAAAATATTTTTAAAGAGAGATAGTATTTCCCTATTAGCCCAAAACATTTAATTTTTAATATTCTTTTTATTGCTACCCTATGGTAGCAATTTTTTTGTACCGAACGAAGGATTTTGATTTAAATGTCGTCTAATATACTTTACTCACAAAAACACCTATACACAATGAAAAAACTCGGATTGCTGCTACTATTGCTCAGCTCACTTATCGCCTATGGTCAATCATTCTATGATCTCAACACTGTTCAAACTATTAGAATCACTTTTGCTCAATCTAACTGGGATGCCCTACTGGATGCAGAAAATGCTGGGGCAGATGGCTATGTAATGGCGCAAAGTGTAGAGGTAAACGGGGTCATGTATGACAGTGTTGGTATAAAATATAAAGGCAATAGTTCTTATAATGCGAGCCAGCCCAAAAACCCATTTCATATAGAATTGGATACTTACAAAGACCAAAACTATCAAGGCTACACAGACATAAAATTGAGCAATGTGATTTTTGATCCGTCCTTTGTGAGAGAAGCTTTAGCTTATAAAATATTAAGAAACTATATGCATGCCCCATTAGCCAATTATACTAAGGTGTATGTAAATGGCACGCTCATAGGACTATACACCAATGTAGAGTCTATCTCTAAAAAATTTGTAGATAGCCGGTTTGGTTCTAAAACAAATGCTTTCTTTAGTTGTAGCCCGCCAGCAGGAGCAGGGCCTCAAACTACAAATTTGCCCACTTTAGTTTATCTAGGAACAGATAGCAATAGCTATTACTCAGCTTATGAAATGAAATCAGATAACGGCTGGAGCGATTTGATAAACTTAACTAACACTCTCGCAAACAACACAACAAATATTGAAAACGTACTAGACGTGGATAGAGCATTATGGATGCTCGCTTTTGACAATGTGATGGTAAACTTAGATAGCTACATTGGTCAGTTTAAACAAAACTATTATCTCTATAAAGACAACAATGGGCGGTTCAATCCAATCGTTTGGGATTTGAATATGAGTTTTGGTGTTTTTGGTATGACAGGTTCTGGTGGGCAGTTAAATTCGACTACTAAGAAAAATCCAACTCATACGCTACACTCTACCGAGTCTAGTTGGCCATTGGTACAAAAACTTTTAGCCATCCCTACTTATAAGAAAAAATATTTAGCGCATTATAAAACTATCTTGACAGAGGCTGTGTCTAGTGGAAGTTATCTTACCGATGCACAAGCTTTGCAAGCATTGATAAGTGCAGATGTAACAGCCGACAACAATAAATTTAGCTATCAATCAAACATTACAAATAACTTGACAAATGATGTAACGGCAGGAAACAACACAGCCCCTGGGTTGAGCAGTCTAATGTCAGGTAGAAATACTTATCTCACAGCATTAGCTGACTTTACTGCTACACAACCAGCTATAAGTGCTATCACGCCATCCGTTTCTAGTCCTGCAGTCGGAGCTACTATTTCTATGACGGCCACTGTACAAAATACAAATACTAGCGCAGTGTTTTTAAACTATCGTGCAAAGACCTTAGATAGATTTACAAAAGTGCAAATGTATGATGATGGCGCTCACAGTGATGGCGCTGCTGGTGACAATGTGTATGGTGCTAATATGCCTATCACCAATGCGGTGACCCAGTATTACATTTATGCTGAAAACAATACGATTGGTGTTTTTTCGCCTGCAAGAGCAGAGCATGAGTTTCATATTTTAAACGCCACCTATGCTACTCTTTCTCCAGGAGATCTAGTAGTCAATGAAATCATGGCACAAAACACCAATACAGTAACGGATGATGATGGGCAATATGAAGATTGGTTTGAGCTTTACAACAACACAAACAATACCATCAGTTTGGATAATTTATATGCCACCGACAATCCAGCTAGTCTTCAAAAATGGCAATTTCCTACAGGCATCACTATAGCTCCACATAGCTACCAAATCGTATGGGCAGACCAAGATTTAACACAAACTGGAGTGCATGCCAATTTTAAATTTTCAGTTTCAGGCGAAAGCTGTATTTTATCGTATGCCAATGGTGTAATAGTAGATTCAGTGACTTTTGGGCAACAAACAGCCGATATGGGATATGCAAGAGTGCCTAACGGTACAGGCAATTTTGTGATACAAGCACCTACTTTCAATGCTAATAATGAAGGCGCTACATTCCAAAAAATCACCGCAGGGCAATTAGTGATAAACGAGTTGATGGCTTCAAACTTGACCACTGCGTCCGATTCTAGTGGTGAGTATGCTGATTGGTTAGAGCTTTATAACAACACTTCTAGTACCCTTGTATTAGACAGCTTGTATGCCTCCAATGACAAAGCTAATCCATTGAAATGGCGCTTTCCGAATGGTACTACTCTTGCCCCATACAGCTATCTGATAGTTTGGGCTGACCAAGATTTGACAGAGGCTGGCTTGCATGCAGACTTTGAGTTTTCGGCTAGTGGCGATGCTTGTATGTTATCTTATAATGATGGCTCTATTGTAGATTCTGTTTCATTTGGTGCGCAAACTACGGATATGGGGTTTGCAAGAGTGCCTAATGGCACAGGCAATTTTGTGATACAAGCACCTACTTTTAGCGGAAACAATGAGTTTTTAAATTATCCTAAAATAGCTGCTGGCAAATTGGTGATAAATGAAATCATGGCCTCTAACACAGCAACCGCTACGGATCCAAGTGGCGAATTCGCAGACTGGCTTGAGCTCTACAATAACTCTACCGACACCTTAAATTTGAATTATCTATTTGCGTCAGACGATATGTCCAATATGCAAAAATGGCAATTCCCTACGGGCTTAAAAATGGCTCCACATACCTATCTGATAGTATGGGCAGATCAAGACTTGACCGAGAGTGGTATCCATGCCGATTTTAAGTTTTCGGCTAGTGGCGAAAGCTGTATATTGTCTTATCCTGATGGTACGGTAGTAGATTCAGTAACCTTTGGTGCGCAAACTACAGATATGGGATATGCAAGGAACCCAAATGGTACGGGTCCTTTTGTGTTACAAGCACCTACTTTCAATGCCAATAATGAAGGAGCTTTGGGTTTAAACCAAGTGACAAATTTTGCATCCAAACTAAAGGTATATCCAAATCCATCGTCTGCCAATCTGAATATTTTGAGCGAAGATACACCTATTGAGAGTATAGAAATATTGAGTTTACATGGACAACTTTTGTTTAAAAACACCTACACCAACCAAAACAGCGTGAATATAGATTTATCTTCTCTAGCCAATGGATTGTATGTAGTAAGTGTGAACAACCAGGCAAAAATTAAAGTAGTGAAAAACTAACTTCTTTCTCCCATTTATAAAGGTCGAACTGTGCTATACAGTTCGACCTTTTTTTGTAGTCTAGCTACCTCTTTCTACTATTTCATTGCGGGCTATACCTGCAAGCTGTATTTACTGTGCTATGTCTAAGTTGCAAGTATGAGAGTCGAGATTAGGTTTTATGTAGCTGATAAAACCAACAATGGCGAAAAAGTAGTTAGACCCTCCTACAAACAAATCTAAACCCGAACAGTCGAAAACTCAACCTTATGGAAACTTCGGAAACTTGCTCCAGTCTGGTTTGCGCTTTTCCATAAAAGCATTTTTGCCCTCTTTAGCCTCGTCACTCAAGTAGTAAAGTAGTGTTGCATTGCCCGCCAATTCTTGAATACCCGCTTGTCCATCCAGTTCTGCATTAAACGATGATTTGAGCATACGAATCGATAGAGGCGATTTTTCTTGTATTTTTTTGCACCATGCCACTGTCGTATCTTCGAGTACTTCGAGAGACACCACCTTGTTTACTAAGCCCATGTCGAGGGCATCGGCAGCAGAGTATTGATCGCAGAGAAACCAGATTTCGCGTGCTTTTTTCTGGCCTACACAGCGCGCCAGATACGATGCACCAAATCCACCATCAAATGAGCCAACTTTAGGCCCTGTTTGTCCAAAAATAGCATTTTCAGATGCTATCGAAAGGTCGCAAACTACGTGTAGCACATGTCCGCCACCTATGGCAAATCCATTTACCATCGCTATCACCGCCTTAGGGATAGAACGTATCAGCTTTTGCAAATCCAAAACATTCAATCTAGGCACGGTATCTATACCTACATAACCGCCATGGCCTCGCACATTTTGATCGCCACCAGAGCAGAACGCCATATCGCCTTCTCCCGTCAATATGATGGTCTGAATATCCATATTATCTCTACAGATATACATCGCATCTATCATTTCTTTGACCGTAAGCGGGGTGAAAGCATTGCGATAGCGAGGTCGATTGATAGTGATTTTTGCTATCCCTTCAAAAAACTCAAATTTGATTTCTTGATATTCCTTTAGTGATGTCCAGTTTCTATTGCTCATGATATTAATTTTTTAAAATACGATTTATAAGTAAACTCATTCCGCTCGGCTTTAGTTCTCAATTCGAGTAAACCAGCCTTGTTCTCGAGAGAGAGAAAAGCCGGCAAGCTATCCTCTATTTTCTCCAACTGCGCACAAAAATAATAAGCTAAGCCAAACATAGAAGCAAAATGCGCAGTTTGATGCGAATGACTAGTCTCAAAATAAGTCTGCATCAGATGTTCGTCTTGTTGGCCCTCTATCAATCTAAAAATACCGCCTCCGCCATTATTGATTACGATTATTTTAAGATTTTGAGGAAAAGGCTTGATAAATAGAGCGTTTGAGTCATAAAAAAAGCTGATATCGCCCAACACAGCATAGACCTTTTTATCGGGCTGTGCTACTGCGCATCCTACGGCAGCACTCAAGCAGCCATCTATACCACTCGTACCTCTATTGGCAAAATGCTTTACACCATTTTTGTATTCAAAAAAAGAGGCATAGCGAACCACAGAGCTATTACCCCATTGTACCATACTGTTTTCTTCTATCGTTTCACTCAGCTTTTTGAAAATCAAAAAATCTGACCATATTGCCGAGCTATGCTCATGGGTGATTGCTTTAGCTTTTTTGTTTTTTGAAAGCAAATCTATTTGATAGCTGCTCTTGATGGCTGGTACACTAGCTATAATTTTCAAAAAATCTACTTCATGACAAACTAGGGTATCGCTTAGCTTGTCGAATATATCCCATTTTTCTCCATCTGTGCATATATGCCAGTGTTGAGTTTGAGGGCTATCTTTCAGAAAAGTACGTAGTCTTTTAGATAAAATTTGCCTGCCTATCGTCACTACCAAGGTAGGCGCATCCTCGGTAGAGATACTAGCGACAAAACCATCTATGTTTTTGATGCCATTGTGGGTCGAGCTATTCGCTACTGGTTCAGCGAGAATCAGCGTATCTTCCGACTTTTCAAGTTCATTTAGCCATTTCACTCGCTCCGTGTTTGGGTTAGTTTTTCCGCACACTATCCACTTTTTTTCATATCCTGCCCAAAGCCTTTTTATCTCTTCCTTTTTCGCTTGGCTAAAAGTAGGAGTGGGCATTAGACTTGCATTTATTTTCACATTCAAATCTGAAATTGCTTGTGTATTATACAATGGCTCTATCAATGGGATATTAATATGCACAGGGCCATGAGGTGTTTCGAGTGCTTTCAGCACCAAGGCAAAATCAAAATCTTCATCCGAAAGTGAATAGGATGCCTTGATATAGTTTTTGTAAATACCTTCTTGATTTATCGTTTGATTTTCGCCTTTATTGAGCATAGCTGCGGGTCTATCTGCAGTCAAAATCAAGAGCGGCAATTGCTGATAATATGCTTCGCAAATAGCAGGCGCATAGTTGAGTAATGCAGTACCTGAGGTACATACTAAAGCTACGATTCGTTTTGTTTGTTGAGCAATACCTATGGCAAAAAAGGCCGCAGATCGCTCATCAAAAACTACTGTTTTGCGAATAGCTGGATAACAACTCAACTCCTGTACTAAAGGTGCAGAGCGTGAGCCAGGACTTACTACCACCTCATCAATCCCCAATTTGTCAAGTGCTTGTATCAGCGCTTGAATACTTTTTTTATCGGTATGCTTTGCAGAAATAGTCATCAAATGCTTACGAGATTAACTTACTGTTTTATGATTTTTTTTCGCAAAAGCCCATTGGCTGTTTTTATCTCCATTACATACATTCCTGTCTGCCAAGGTGTAGATTCGATAATAGCAGTAGAGGCATTAATATTTTCAAATAATGCTACTATTTTTCCATCTAAAGAGAAAACGTGTATCGCGTCTATACTTGCTTCGCTCGATATAGAAAGCACCGAACCGAAAGGATTTGGGTAAATTGAAATTGATTTATCATTGGCCAAATCAGCTAAGCTAAGGACTAATGTATCATTGTCAATAATAAAAAGTGTAAACTCTAAAACACTTCGTTTGGCGGAGGCATCTGAGAGATTCCCGATTTGCAACACGATTTGCTCGATGGATTCCTTGATATTATCCTCTATCAAATCGATATATACCGCTTGGGTATCTAGGCTGTTGGCTGGAAAAGTGACCAGCGTATCATGAAAAACAAAATCGACATCACGAGTAGCATTGCCATCTATATAAGCGACTGGAACGCTGATGTCGTAAGGCATAGGAGAGGAGGTGGTGAGTTTTATTTTGCATTTTCCATCACTTTCTAAAAATGAAAAGGCAGCTCCAGCAAAGCCTATTTCGACTGTATCCGTATCTAATATATAAAGTGTGAACGTACTATCGGCCGATAGATTGCCTCCATGAAATTTGCTAGTAAGTACCACGGTTTCGGTACCTTCTACAAACCGGTCATTTTTGACCTCAATAAATACCGTATCATAAGTGTATCCTGGAGGTACAGTCACATATGGGTTTTTGAAAAAGTAATCACTACCCGAAGCAGTAGAATGTGCATTGTCTTGCACTAGCTGAATATTGTAGGTAAACGGTAGTGGGTTGTAGATTTCTACATATACTGGTATCGAAGTAGCGGTATCTTCCCATACTGTATCTCGTTGAGGATAGTAGGTAACATAAATCGGCTGGGGCGATTCATCATCTAATACCACAAGATTAAACAATGAATCTGGAGCGATGTTGGCATTCAACTCTGTTAGTTTGATTTGAACATTTTCAGTAGGTTCTTGAACTAAATCGTCAATCAAAATAATTTCGACAGTGAGGGTGTCTAAACCTGGCCGAAATGTAAGAAATTGCCAAAAATAGGTAAACTCCCCACCACCAATGAGCGTAGTGTTCGCATCGTCCGTTTTGGTAAATACACTTACCGAATTGGGGTTAGGATTGTTACAAACTATCTGAGTGGTATAGCGAAGTTGATTTTCAAAAACAGTATCCGTTTTTTTGATAAAACCTAAGGTAGCGGGCAAATCATTATCTTTGATATAGCATGAAACCGTGGAGTCTGCATCTATCGCAGCACCAGCCGAATTACTACGCAATACCCATGTAGCGTATTCTAAAAATTCGGGTACATAGTCATCGTAAATTGGCACTAAAAAGGCAACAGAATCCGTATTGGCGGGTACATTGACGAAAATATTGACTTGATTATTGAAATCGCTGGCATTTGCTGAACCTCCTTTAAATGAAATGATGAGTGAGAGTGCAGTAGGCGAAGGTGTAGTCGCTAGGATAGTGGCAACTTTCATTCCAGCATCCCCTTCCCCAATACTGTCTTTTACTGATACAAATTTAAACGTGGTCTGGGCATTGATTTTGTTAGTAGGCAAAATGAAACAAAAGCAGCATAGCCATGAAGTGATGAAATAGTGTCTAATTTTCATTCGATAAATGTAATCATTAGCTTGAAATAAATTATAGAAATGTACATGATTTTGTGTTTTTCTGTATGTTTATAGCATGAGTGTATATTTGAAAAAATGGAGCCACACCATGCAAAAAGAAAGTCCTGTCAATACAGGTACTCTTTTAGTAGCGGCTCCATGGATGGATGATCCTAATTTTGCCCGAAAGGTGGTGCTTATTACGCGTTATGACAAAGATGGTGTAGATGGCGTTGTGATTAATGAACCACTAGATGTTCGGATTCAAGAGATAGTGCCTAGTTTTCCATTAGGTTTTGATGCCAAAGTTTTACTTGGAGGTCCAGTAGGGCATGATTTTGCGCAATGTGTACACACCCAAGGTCAGCTTTTGCCCGATAGTAAAAAGCTAGATGAAGGTGTGTTTTGGGGAGGAGATTTTAACCAAATCAAAAAACATGTTCGTCAATCGAATATAGATGCTAAGCATATCCGATTTTATGTAGGCTATTCAGGCTGGGAAGCGGGACAACTAGAAGAAGAGATAGCGCAAGATTTTTGGATAAAAGCCCGTGGTGCAAATGAGGCTATTTTTTACACCCCTCCAGCTAATGTATGGTCAAATACACTTGAAAACATGGGTGGTATTTACAAATCAATGCTCAGTTATCCCGAAAACCCTGCTTTAAATTAAGTTTCACTACATGAAAAATGTCATTTTATTTCTCTTTATCGTGCTTTCATCTATTGCTAAAGGCCAGCAATATCCTATATCAAATGAGTGTAGAGTCAGTTTGCTCACTTGCACCCCAGGCGATGAACTATATAGCTGCTTTGGGCACAGTGCTATTCGCATACAAGATAAAAAATATGATGTCGATTTAGTGTTCAACTATGGCACATTCGATTTTAATAAGCCCAATTTTTATGTCAACTTTTTAAAAGGAATTCTCATTTATTCTTTAGGGGTAGATGATTTTGAAAGTTTTAAAAGCAACTATATCTATGAAGAACGAGGAATAGCGGAGCAAGTATTGCGTCTCGACTCCATGCAGAAGTTGCGCCTCGTTAATTTTTTAATGCATAATGCGACACCCGAAAATAGAGATTATCGCTACGATTTTTTGCTCGACAACTGTGCTACACGTATCATTGATGCGCTCGATACAGCCACACACGGCCAAATTACTTACCATACTGCAAATTGGGATACTACGATTACGTTTAGAAATCTGATAGATGAATATTCCTATGACAAACGATGGGAAAACTTTGGAATGAATCTGCTCATTGGCTACCCAGTAGATAAACCGACTAGTCCCCGAGAGCAACAGTTTTTGCCCGATTATTTAGCAAAGGCTATAGCTTCAGCTACTATATCGGCCGATGGAAAAAACATCCCTTTGGTTTTAAGTAAAAAAACACTGCTTTCACGCCCACAAGTGCCAAAAGTATTTTCATTTTTTACACCTGAATATGTATTTGTAACCTTGCTTCTTCTTTCACTAGTCTTGACTATCATTGATTTTAAAACGAAGATACGTTTCAGGTTATTCGATGCGATGTTATTTTTTTCGGTAGGTATTTTAGGGCTTATAATGTTTAACCTATGGTTTTTTACTCAGCATTGGACCACAGCTATCAATCTCAATATCCTATGGGCAATGCCTACGCATCTCCTCTTAGCTATTTTAGTTTGGAAAAAAACAAACACTACTTGGCTGCGATGGTTAGTGATCTATAGTTTGATTTCGACAGTAGGATTTCTTTTGTTTCATACGATACTACCGCAACATTTTCAGATAGGCATGGTGTATATCAGCACCTCAGTATCGCTTCGTTTGGGGATGTGGTATTATCGACTATCTAGCTACTACAAACCGTAGTATTTTGCTTTGTCCATTCGCTAATGTAGCTTTTGCAAAATAGAGACCATTCGATAAGTTATCGACTGATATACTGCCTGATTTTTCTACCTCCATTTGTTGAATCAACGAACCATTGATTGCATATAAACCTAGCTGTGCATTATGCTTTAACTCATAATATAGTATGGCATTAGTAGGATTTGGATACAACGAAAACTGGATGTCATTTGCAGTCTCCTTGATCGAAGAGGTGTAGCCATAATACTTTCTAAATACCGAACGAATCATTACCGAACCATTAACACTCGTGAGCGATTTATTCCATCTTCCATTGGTAAAAATGTACATGTGTGGCCGGCCCTTGGTAGAGTTGAGGTCATAGCCTATTTGCAGATTGCGCGTATCACTTTGCGACCACCCTAGATAATACTTGCCACTCACTAGCTTGGGCGTATCGAGAAGATAGGTAGCAAATCCATTGACCGAATCGATATAAAATGGCTTTTTATTTAAGCTGGTATAAATTGGGGTATCTATATAAGCGGGGTCGTTGAGTTTGAGGTTTTTCCAGATATTGAAAGTAAAAATCAAATCTTCAACCTTTACATCAATATTTGAAAAGTGGACTTGAAATCCGACTAGAGTATCAGGGTTATTTAAAATAAATTCTTGTGCAAATTTCTTAACTCCCAAGCCTTCTAAGCCGTATGCTTTTTCAGCACTGCCGTCATCATAAGCCAATATTTTACCAAATGAAAGACGACCTGTGATAGTATCATTTTTCAGGTTTACATTCGGTACATCTACCCATGCATTCGAAGCTAAAAACAAACTATCGCCTGCATTTGTAGGGACAGTGAAATCTTGCTTTGGGAAAAGTAATATCTCATTTACCGTACTTGCATTGAAGGTATTTTGAGTAGTAAAAACGATGCTTGGATTTTGATAGGTAATATTTGCATCAAAATTAATCTGCGTTGCGGGAGGGTTGTTGCTAGCTTGCGAAAAATTATTGTTTCGAATCCATAGTGCTATGGTGTCTGCCAAATCATTGCTACCTGTAAACTGGCTCGCAGGCATGGTTTCATAGTTTTTGAGCAATGAGGGAACTGGATACATAAATGCAATATCACTTATCACGGTATCGGCTACATTTCTGTTCTTATTTAATCTTACATAGTCGATATGCCAGTGATCGTTATTGCCTGCAAGTGAAGCTATGTTTTTAAATCGAAACTGAAACCCATTGTAATAGTAATCTCTAATAGGTAACTGTGAAGCAGGTAGCAAAATCATAGCTTGTGTAAATGGACGAGCTGCCGATGGTGATGCTGTGTCGCCTCTTACTGCCCATACTTTATCCCAATTTGAGGTGTATCGGTTATAAAATTCGACCATGAGCGAATCGCCTCTATTTGGCCAATCGCCAAAGCCTTGAGGTTGATAATAAAAACTGAGGTACACCGAATCGGCTATCGACAGTCCCGATAGGTTGATGGGCTTGCTAGTTAGATAGTCGGCTATTCCTTTGTTTGTAGGACTTGAATTATTGTAAGGCAAACCAAACTCATTGAGCCCATCGAGTGTAGCAACACCAATCGATGGTGGTAAAATAGGAAAATGGGTATTCCAATAAGCGTGATTGTCTGTCCAATTAGTACCAAGCGAAAGTGCAGCTCTATAAATAACTGGGGCAAATGTGATAATAGTATCTGCATAAATTGTGTCGAGATATTGCGAACGAATATTGCCCGTAGCAGAATCAAAAACGGCTCGATAGCTTTCTGGATAAAGTGTCCAAATTCCAGCTGGTTGATCGATACAGTTGCAATCGGCTGTGTTCGGAAAACGAGTCAAAATAATAGGGGTAGTAGGGGTAGAGTCTATACTTTGTGTAGTGATATTCCAGCTGAAAGTATAGTTTTGCACGGTGTGAAATCTGCCTTGCGTTTCAAATACACCTAGCACCGAATCACATTTGCCATAGGCATATTCAATCGTATCGTAAAAGTTTTTTTTGTAAAAATCTAAATTGCGCAATGTATTGGTTGTGAAATCATCTGTAAAGGGCAGCGATAACGTATCTGTTTTGATGAGGATATTGTTTTTCTCTAGAATGAGATTCTTATAGTTAGCATTTTTTGCATAAGGTTTTGACTGCTGATAAAATACGACACTATTGCTCATCAATGGGCGAACCACTTCTACTTGAGCATAGGCAAAATGGATAAATGAAGATAGAAATACAATAAGATAAAACGGGCGCATGCAACTGATTTTGAATAAAACGAGCTAAAGTTAAAAATATTACTCTTCGGAAGTGTTATTTGTACGAGGTATATCATATAAAGTAGGGTCTATCTCGATTCCACTCGGCAATCCAGCACCTACAAAAAGATCAATCTCTTGCCCAGCACGCATTGTTTTCCCTTTTACGAAATCGGGACTTTGACGATATACTATCGCATTGCTAGTATCACGAATGCCGTCATCGAGAATCAAGGCTCCGAGAGTAAGCCCAAACTCATTTTTTAGTTTGGTCAATGCCTGACTATATGATAAACCAATTAGATAAGGGAGATTTACTTCCTCGCTCGATACACCTTGCCCAACTACCAGCGTAATAGTACTGCCTTTAGCAATCTTTGTTTTGGCACTTATCGGTTTGCCATCAAACAAAATTTCAAGCACTGCATTTTGATATGGTGATGGTTTAAAAATAGGCTCAGCTACTTTCAATCCATAACTCTCAAGTTGCATTTGCGCATATTTGAGCGAACTTTTTCCCACCAAGTCGGGAATTTCTACTAAGGGTGCATTGAAGGCATTGAGTGTAAGATAAATAGTCCTTCCTTGTTTCACTTTAGTTCCAGGCTTAGGTGTTTGATCTAGTATTGAGTTGGGCGGCAAATCTGCTTGAAAAGTAGAATCCAATATCTTATATTCTAAATCAGCACTGTTTAAAATCTGCTCTGCCTTAGCAAAACTTTTGCCCTTTAGATCAGGCACGACCATGCTTTGTCCATGTCGAGTGTAGATCTTCAATCCCCAATTTACAAAAAGCAACAGCAGGGCGATGATGCCAAAAGCAATGAGGAGATTCAACAGTAATTGTTTTGTAAAAATGGTTTTCACTCAAAAAAATTTCCGAAAAATAAACAATTCTAGTGAACAATAAATAAAAGCTACTAACTAGCGACCCAAAACTACACTGTTTGAAAAAACCACGGATCAAATACTCTTTAAAACTAGTCCGTAATAGTAGCACTATTGACAAAGCGGGTTACTCTTGGTCCAGATATGTTATTGGCGCGAAGCAGCTTTTGTAAGTTTTCGAGCGATTTGAAATGCACATCCCAAAAATTAGCTACTGTTGCAAATGGACGCACACAGAGTACTACACCTCCCTCTGCATATTCAATTACATTGACAGTAGGGGCGGGGTTTTTGAGTACCTTTTCGTCTTTGAGTAATTCTGCTATTATTTTCGTTCTAAGGTCGTCTATGTGGGTAGCAAAATCTACTTTCACTCTCAAATCGGCCATGAGTTTTCCCTCACGAGAATGGTTTTGAATTACACCATTGCTTACAGCTCCGTTTGGAAGGATGATTGTTTTGCAGTCATAAGTCTTGATTATAGTGTTGAAAATCTGAATTTCGACCACTTCTCCAAATTTATCAAGCAAAGTTACTAACTCGCCTACTTTGTATGGTTTGAAAATCAAAATCAATACCCCGCCCGCAAAGTTAGAAAGGCTACCCTGCAATGCTAAGCCCACAGCAAGGCCCGCAGCACCCATGATGGCAAATAGGGAAGAGGTAGGGAAACCTACCATACCTGCTACAGATACAAACAATACAATTTTGAGCCCTATATTGATGAGACTTTGTAGAAATGTTTCGAGCGATACATCGTAGTCTTTTTTATCGAAAAACTTGGCGATGAGTTTTCCCGCTATTTTGATAAACCACAAACCCGCTATAAGCACGATGATAGCTGCTACCAGTTTTGGTGCAAAATTGATAGCCATGTTGAGATACTTGGTCGTGAGTGCCTCGATCGTAATGATTTCCATATTATATTTTTGACGAACTATTTTCAAATATTATGCCAAAAAAAAGCCAAACACTAGGTCTGGCTTGATATGAGGATTGTTGGTTATTTAATATTGAGCTCTACTCGTCTATTCTTTTGTCGTCCATCGGCAGTAGCATTACTTGCGATAGGTCTTTCTTGTCCATAACCTGAAGCATTTAACCTGTTTTTGTTTACTCCTTTAGATACAAAATAGTTGTAAACAGCAGATGCTCTTCTAATCGACAAGTCTAAATTTTTGTCAGGGTTACCTGTTGCATCCGTATGACCATCAATAGAAACCTCTACATCGCTGTAGCTTTGCAGTATCTCTATCACTCCATCGAGTGTAGCAAAAGAAGTTTTACGAATCGCATCACTTCCTGTTTCAAATTCAATTTTCTTGGCAGCAAAACTTAATTTCTCTTGTACTTGCTTTTTCTCGACATCCGATATTTTAGGGCAACCAGAGTTGCTTACAGGCCCTTTTTGATCAGGACACTTATCATCTATATCAGCTATGCCATCGCCATCTTTATCTGGGCAACCAGCAAGCGCTACAAGTCCCTTAGTTTCTGGACATCTATCGTCTTTGTCTGGTACTCCATCGCCATCGGTATCAGGGCAACCATTGAACTGGACTAAACCTTTTACTGAAGGGCAGGCATCATCTTTGTCTAATATGCCATCACCATCGGTGTCTGGGCAGCCTTCTGTTTCTTTCGGTCCAAATAGGGCAGGGCATTTATCTTGAGTATCAGGAATACCATCGCCATCAGTGTCTGGGCAGCCAGCAAATGCCGCAATTCCAGCTACAGTAGGACATGCATCTAATTCATCTACTATACCATCACCATCCGTATCTGGACAGCCATTAAATTCTTTCAAGCCTGGTACATCGGGGCATTTATCATCAATATCGGCTATACCATCTTTGTCTCTATCTGCACCTTTGCCAAACCGAGTTACAAAACCAAATGTATGGTGCATATATCCTCTGAAATTTTGTGGATTTGAAGCGTCAAATTTCTTAGGAATCATATTATATGATGCTTGCATAAAAAGCCCGAAATGCTTAAAAATCCATATATTGAATCCAGCGCCTAAATCGACTGTACCTCTGTGTTTTAAAAAAGAGCGATTGTATCCTCCTCCCAACACGATGTAGGGGTCAAAAAAGCATTTGTCTTTTAATATATACCCATTGGCAAAACTGTATTTAATGTTTATATCAAAGTCTATAAAGGCATTGCCATCGTTGTCAATTTTAGGTCTGCGCTCAGCATAGCCTACCGAGAGTGTTGATTGGGCAGAAATGCCATATTTGATATGACGTGCTACCTTGAGGTTAAAACTTGGAAAGGCATTCCAATTTTTAACGTTGAAATATTCTTTATGGAACGGAGCGTCACCTATGGTAAATTGTGGCGCACTCATACCAAATCCTACTTGCCATGGATAAGCTTTATTTTGCGCTTGCGATATTTTGCCAGAACCTAAAATGAAAAGAACGATGAAAAGTAGGTTTTTATTCATATGATTTTATTTTTTTAAAGGTAAAAATTTTAATTAATTATTCGAGATAAGTGCATTTATTCCAGGCAATGTTTTTCCTTCAAAATATGCTAACAAAGCTCCTCCTCCGGTAGATACAAAGCTCACCTCTTTTTCAAGTCCAAATTGGGTAACGGCCGCTACTGAGTCACCACCGCCCACTAGCGAAAATGCACCTGCCTTTGTAGCTTGTGCAACCGCTTGAGCTATAGCTACAGTGCCTTTCTGGAAGTTAGGCATTTCAAATACACCCATAGGGCCATTCCATAAAATTGTTCTCGATTTCAAAATGACATTTGTGTACATTTTGATAGACTCTATTCCTAGGTCTAATCCCATGTTATCGCCTGAATTTTCAGTTATAGCAATAGTTTTGAATGAAGCTTCATTACTAAATGAATCGGCCACTACATGGTCTATAGGTAATAGAACTTGCACTCCTTTTGCTTTTGCTTTGGCAAGTACATCAAGAGCGAGTTCTAATTTATCTTCTTCGCAAAGTGATTTTCCGATTGGATGCCCAAGCGCTTTTAAAAAGGTATAACTCATACCACCGCCTATCAAAATAAAGTTGGCTCGATCGAGTAGATTTTCAATAATCAGTATCTTATCCGATACTTTTGCGCCACCTATGATAGCCGCAAAAGGCGCCTCACTGGCTTTGAGTACACGCGCTGCATTGCTCACTTCGGCTGCCATCAACTTACCAAATACTTTATTTTCTTCTGTGAAGTATTGAGCTATCTGTGTAGTAGAAGCGTGGGCTCTATGTGCAGTGCCAAAAGCATCGTTTACATATATTTGACCATGGGTAGCTAGTCGTTTTGCAAAATCAAGATCTCCTTTTTCTTCCGCTTTATGAAACCGAAGGTTTTCTAATAGCAATACTTCACCCGCTTGTAGGCTAGATGACATCGCCAATGCTTCATCGCTCACACAATCAGCTACAAATTTTACAGGTTTATTGAGTAGCTTTTCGAGGGTAGGCACTACATGGCGAAGAGTAAACTTCTCGATATTGAGTGTGCCGTCTTCGTTCAGTTTTTTGAGTGGTCGCCCAAGGTGGCTCATCAGCACCACAGCACCGCCATCGCTCAATATTTTTTGAATGGTGGGCAGCGCAGCGCGAATACGAGTATCGTCTGTAACTTTATTTTGCTTATCGAGCGGTACATTAAAATCTACACGTACTATAGCGGTAGTATTTTTGAAAGAGCGAATATCTACTGTTTTCAATGGTTTTGGATTTTGTACCGCAAAAATAGTTTTTAGTTTGACATAGGGATTTTAAGAAATCAGAACGTTGTGAAAAAAATCAATGAAAAGATTTTTTGTATTTTGAAATGAATATTTATATTTGCGCTCCGTTAGATAAAAAGGCTCGTTCGTCTATCGGTTAGGACAAGCGGTTTTCATCCGCTAAAGAGGGGTTCGACTCCCCTACGAGCTACAATAAACGCTTCCAATTTTTTGGAAGCGTTTTTGTTTTAAACTCCTTTTGAAATAAACGTTTTAATGTTAAGTGCCCTTTGCTGAATCTAAAAAGTACATTTTGATAATTACATGTGCAAAATAATTCGGTTTGGAATGATTGGAAATACGCTCAAAAGAAGATGTTGGACAATACCTTTCCTTACTTTTCGATATCAATGTCATATTTCGTTAAAAGACCTTCAAGACCCAAAAGAGCAAATTTCGCTTTTTTGATTCGGTTTATTTCTGGGTCAATACTATAATTGTATGCTGTACGGAAGTCTGCTTTTTCGAGAATGGTATCGCTAAAAACAGATCTAGCTAGATTGCAATTATCAAATATAGCACTAGTCAAATCGCATTGCGTAAAGTCAGTTTCCTGAATCTGTGAATTTTTGAAGATGGTCTTTTTTGTTTTTAGCTTGTAAAAGGAAGAGAGGTTTAGGAGACAGCTATCAAAGGAAAACGACAAACCAAATTCGTTGCAATTATCAAATCGAAGTCCAAGCATTTTACAATCTTTAAATTTTGTATCACGCCATGTAGTCTTGGTTAATTTCACCAAACTTAAATTGCAACTTTTGAATGTACAGTCAATAAATTTAAATCCACTAAAATCATGCTCTGCAAATTCACAACCATTGAAAATGCAATTTTCATACTCACCTTTTTCTAACGATTTTTCTATGAAATCATTTCGGTCAAAGTGTTTGTCCTGTTGGTAATTTTCTTTCATTTTTTGTTAATGCGAAATGCTTTTATTTTCAACTATAGTTATAGAAAAGTCATTAGCTTGTTTTCATTCTGAGGATATAAACTTTACTTAAAAACCTAATTCCATCCTCTCAAAAACTCATCTACTTTCATTCGTTTTTTGCCTTCGAGTTGAATTTCGAGACAATCGATATATCCGCCTTTTGCATAGAAACGTAAAAATGTTTTTTTGTCAGTAGCTACTTCTCCCAATGCTTTATGATGTGTTTCGAGTTGATAGTTTGCTTTAAATACCTTTAGTTGTTTTCCCTCAAGTGAAGTATATGCTACCGGAAAAGGCGATAGCCCTCTTATTTGATTATAAATTTCTTTTGTGTCTCTAGACCAATCTATCAAACAATGTTCTTTAAAAATCTTAGGGGCATGCCTGATATCAGTATTATGTGCTTGCGGTTGAATCGTGAAGGTATTTTGCGCAATCGAGTTAACTGTATCGAGTAATACGTCTTTGCCTATGTCCATTAGTTTTGCATATACATCGCCTACATTGTCTGTTTCACTTATCGTTACTTTTCTTTGCCGAATAATATCGCCTGTATCGATAGCATGCTGGAGAAAGAAAGTAGTTACGCCAGTTTCCGTTTCTCCATTCACTACTGCCCAATGGATGGGGGCCGCACCCCGATAATTGGGTAGGAGAGAGGCGTGTAGATTGATAGTGCCAAGTGGTGGCATATTCCACACTACTTCGGGCAACATTCTGAAGGCCACTACCACAAACAAGTCGGCCTGATATGATCTGAGCACTTCAATAAATTCAGCTGCTTTTAGGTTGGTAGGTTGGAGCGTAGGGATATTTTGGCCGACAGCATATTTTTTTACATCTGAGCATTGGAGTTGCAAACCTCTTCCTGCGGGCTTGTCGGGCATTGTGATGACTGCCACTACCTCGTGCAGAGAATGATGAAGAATATCTAACATTGGTACTGCAAAATCAGGCGTACCCATAAATACAATGCGCAATTTTTTTAGTTCATTCATAGTTCGTAAAGCAAATATTTTTGGCGTAGTTCTTTATATTGATTCAAATCGGCCTCCCAGCTTATTTTGATTTCGTTGGCAGATTTACCTGCTACAATTTGCTTACGCAAATCGTCTGTACCAGCTAGTTTGTCAAAAAAGCCATTGGTCAAAAAGAATTTCGATTTGTCGTTAAATCCCTTGTACATTTTGATAAGTGGCTCTAGGTCGAGTTTTTTTGGGGTGACCATACGTAGATCATATCCGTAGCATTTTTTGCCATTTAAAAAAGGCGCAGATGCCCCAGCAGTGGGCTTGGGTATAAACATAAATTTCATCTTACTTGAGTCTATGTATGGACTACCAATCACTTGAAATGGCATAGCTGTACCTCGCCCTACGCTTACATTTGTGCCTTCAAAAAAGCAAATCGATGGATACCAAGCGATCGCTTTTTCATTCGGTAAATTTGGTGATGGTTTGATAGGTAAATTATAGCGCATACTATGTGTATAGTAGTTGCATTTTATTATACTTATATCAAGCGATGCGGCATTTTTTATCCAGTTTTCACCTTTTACCATCATCGCATATTCGCCTACGGTGAGACCATGTACAATCGGTATAGGATCTACACCCACAAAAGATTCGTAACCTTTTTTCAACACCGGACCATCTACATAATGTCCATTAGGATTGGGTCTATCGAGTACAATAAGTTTTTTGCCATGTGTAGCGCAGGCTTCCATTACATAATGAAGGGTAGAGATAAATGTATAAAATCTACAACCTACATCTTGTATATCAAAGACGATAACGTCAATTCCTACAAGGTCTATGCTATCGGGTGCATGTTTTTTTCCATAGAGCGAAACAATAGGTGTGCCTGTTTTTCTGTCTTTGCCATTTGCGATATGCGCCCCAGCATCAGCTTCGCCTCTAAATCCATGTTCTGGTGCAAAAATAGTATTGACTTTGATACCCAACCCAAGAAGAGAATCAACCAAATGGGTATTGCCAATAGTAGAAGTTTGATTTACTACTAGTCCAATATGCTTATCTCTCAACTCTTTTATATACTCCCAAGTGCGCGCTGCGCCTACTACAGGCAGTTGGGCATTCGTTTGATTTAAGCCCAATAAAAACAACATCCAAATCATAATCCACATTTTCATCTCAAATTATTTTCTATTTTTCAATCTTTACAGAAGAATAAACAATATTGTTGCCAAACTAATAAGCGGAGTTGAACTTTTCATATTTTATAGCAAAAAAGATTGCCTTCGGTGCAAAAAAGAGTTTCTCTTTTTACATAATCTGCATATCGCTAGTGGCGATAGTGCTGAGTGTGAGTACGATGATAGTGGCGGTGAGTTTTGTCAATGGCTTTCAAAAAGAAATTAGGGGTAAAGTGTTTTCCTTTTGGGGACACATACATGTAGTACCTTATACGCTTGGGCGTTCTTACAACGAAAGTGGGATTTATCGCTATCCTTCTTTTGTCAAATCAAAAAAAGCGTATGCGGATATAGCACATATACAACCAATAGTTACCAAGGCCGGACTTATCAAAACGCCAGATGCCTTTGATGGTACGATAGTGCGCGGAGTGGATACATCTTTTTATTGGAAAAAATTTAAAAACTATCTGATAGCGGGTGAAGTATTATCAAACGATAGCGCTGCTCGCAGTAAGCAGCTACTCATTTCAAGCTCTACAGCCAAGCGACTTTCGATAGCCTTAGGCGATAAAGTGCTAGTCCATTTTCCAGGACAAGAGATTCAAACTAGAGCATTTAGAATAGCGGGTATTTATGAAACTGGTATTGAAGAGTTTGATAAAGATGTGGCCATAGGCGATATGCAACTTTTGCAATCATTGAATAGATGGGGAAGCGATACGGTGAGTAGTTTTGAGGTTTTTTTGAAAGACAAACCACTTTTTAAAAACAAACTCAAGGCCTATGGATTATTATTCTTTGGAGGCTTAATGCCCGAAGAAATGTATGTCCGTTGGTCAGAAGATCCATTGGATATTATTACACAAAATTTTAATGAAGAAATTGAAGAGCTTGATATTGAAGCCTTATCTGTAAAGGATATATATCCTGGTTTGTTTGATTGGTTGGAGTTGCAAAATATGAATGAACTTATCATACTTATATTGATGGTCTTAGTAGCATGCATCAATATGGTTTCGGCCTTGTTGATTTTTGTACTAGAACGAACGACTATGGTAGGTTTGCTCAAATCGCTAGGGGCTAGCTCAAGGAGCATGATAGGCGTGTTTTTGTATTATGGTGTTCTAGTGGTGTTTTTAGGTTTGTTGCTAGGCGATATAGTAGGTGTGGGGCTATGCTGGTTGCAAGCTACTTATCATATCATCAAATTGCCGATGGATTCGTACTACATTCGCTATGCGCCTGTGTCATTGAGTTTTTGGGCTGTAGTGATTATCAATGTAGGTACGTTATTCTTTTGTACATTGGCACTGTTGCTACCTCTACGTATTATCAAAAATATATCGCCTATCAAAGCGATACGTTTTGATTGAGCTTACCGCTTATTTTGCTTTCGGTATTTCATTTTTTTAGTATCAAGCAGATAGCTAAAGCGAACAGTGATAAGGTTGTTGTACTGTCCTTTGATTTTACTGCTTACTGATTCATATGATGGTCGAGAAGAAAGTACACTATATTGAAATTTTACGCCCAATCCAAATTGCTCTTTTATTAAAAAAGTAAAGCTAGCCTGCACGCCCAGATCGAATCTTGAAGGCTTTATAAATGGAGCAGGCGCATTGGTCGTATCGTTGCCGTAGCGTGTTATTTCTTTGTATCGAAGTAGGGTGCCTAAGTTTAATCCTAGTCCGAAAATCACAAACCTTTTGTCATGAATATTTAAACTCAATGGTATGTCGATGTAGTCTGCTGTGATATTGAATCGGTTGCGTTGTTCATCGCCTTTAGAGTCGAGAAAAGTTTTGAAACGAGGTTTTGCTCCTCTCATAGAGTAAATCATTTCGAGACTTGCCGAAAAGTTTTTGTGAAACTTGACTAAAGTACCTACGCCCACATAAGCACCCACTTTTTGATAGCCATACTCGGCATCGCCATCTATTTGACTGATGTTTAGACCAGCCGAAAACAATCCTTTAAATAGGCTCTCTTTGCTCAAATCTACGGGCTCCTCATCGGGCAAAGGCTTGGGCAGCTTGTTGTCAAAGGCGTATTTGTCGTAATGCTGGTCTGGAGGTATAAACTGCCGGGTGTCTTTCTTTTTAGGTTTAGACGTATTGGCATCGGGTGTTTCTTGCCCAAAAAGTAGTATGGGGAGAAAAATTATCAACAATGTGAGTTTCTTGCTCATTTTGTAAAGTTAATCAAAGTATTTTCGTGATGAAATAAAAAACGGATGTTAAAATATAATCACGCTACACAGAAACGCATAGAGCGGATTTTTGAGGAAGGTGGATACACCGTACGCTACGAGAAAGGCAACTTTAACTCTGGCTATTGTGTGCTGGAAAGTAAGCGTGTGGTGGTCATCAATCGTTTTCATCCATTAGATACAAAAATCAATAGTTTGATTGAAATTTTATCTTTGGTAGATTTGAATCAAGAGGAGATGAAAGACGACACCTTAACGTATTTTCATGAGCTCACAGCTAGCCCTGTACAATCGCTTTTTAGCTGATTTTCTTTATTAAGAGGCCTTGCTATTTTCCCAATCGGCTGTTTTCTTAGCCAATGATTCGGCTAGTTTTTTTACATCTTCTTTTACGTGCGGATTGCCAGTAGCTCGCTGGTATGACTCTGCCATCGATAGCATCGTTTGAAAGAAGTGTGAGTGCATTTCATCTACGGTCATATCTTTTGTCCAAAGATCTATCTTGAGCGTTTCTTTTTGTGCCATATCCCAAATGGAAATCATGATAGATTTGCAATCACGGAGTTCTTGATTTTTTGCATCAGTAGCCTGCCACTTTATATCTAAAGGAATGTTCTCTGGACTGAGAGATATTTTGAATCGTATTTCTGAAGTTTTTTCGCTCATTATATAGTTATTTTTAAATTATAAATTTCGCCATTGATGTACTAAATCAATAAACTCATGTTGGATAGCTTCGCCTTTGTTTTCGCCATACCACCCGTGTATCATACGCACTTTTTCACCAAAACTCATGTTTGGATCGTTGAGTTTATCGACTACTATCTCTTGTAAAATTGCAGGGCGTGGCCCCCAAGTACCTATCTCAATAAGGTCTTCTGCATTTAGGCAAATAAGTTTCGGAATCGAACGTCCGCCATTAGTAAGATAATTGCCCATTACTTCTGGGTGATTATCTCTAAGTAAAATCCTAAAATCTACTCTATCGCTGCTCGTACTGATGAGATGAAGTATAGGTACAATCTGCGAAGCATCGCCACACCAAGGCTCTGTAATACATACCCATATCCATTTTTCGGTGCTTTGTTGTAGTTCATTGTAGAGTTTAGATTGTATTTCGATAATCTCATTGAGTTTTGTCATACGATCCAGATTTTCGATTGTGTAGCGCAACATTTTTTCCTCTCTATACATTTCAGGAGGAAAAGTACTCTTTACAATTTCTTTGGTAAGATTGATATAGGCTTCATATGAAATACTATCTTGCAATATTTCGTGTGTAATAGTATTGTTCATTCCTTAGGAAAATTAAGTTACGATAATACAATATGTTTTTGAAAAAAAGAGGACTATCCTCTTCCTGCAAGCAAATATAATGCTGCCATGCGTATAGCTACTCCGTTTTCTACTTGTTGGAGAATGAGCGATTGTTTAGAGTCGGCTACATCCGAATCCAGTTCAACGCCTCTATTGATAGGGCCTGGGTGCATGATTGTGATGTCTTTATTGATTGAATCGAGCAAATCTCTATTAACTCCATAGTAGAGTGAATATTCTCTAAGCGAAGGCACGTATTTTATATCCATTCGTTCTAATTGGATTCTCAACACATTGGCTACATCGCACCATTCGAGTGCTTTTTTGAGATTGGGCTCGTATGAGGCACCAAGTGCTTCAAGATGTTTGGGTATAAGGGTAGGAGGTCCACTTACTTTTACATTTGCCCCCATTTTTATCATTAAAGGGATATCTGACCCAGCTACTCGCGAATGTTTGATGTCGCCCACTATGAGATAGTTGAGCCCTTGGAGTGAGCCAAATTTTTCGAGTACCGAAAATCCATCGAGCAAGCCTTGTGTGGGGTGCTCGTGTGTGCCATCGCCTGCGTTGATGATAGCTGCATTAATATGTTTTGAGAGAAATTCAGGGGCACCACTCGATCCATGGCGCATGACAATCATATCGACTTTCATAGCCAAAATGTTGTTTACAGTATCGAGTAGCGTTTCTCCCTTTTTGACAGATGATCCACTTGAGGAAAAATTAATAGTGTCTGCTGAAAGTCTTTTTTCTGCTAGTTCAAACGAAATACGAGTACGCGTGCTATCTTCAAAAAACAGGTTGGCAATAGTGATATCGCGTAGCGAAGGCACTTTCTTAATTGGTCGTTGAAGAATATCTTTAAAATTTTGGGCAGTATCAAAAATGAGTTGAATATCGGATGCTTGAAGCTGTTTTATGCTAATTAAATGCGGTTGGCTCAAAGCACTATTCATAGTCAGTTTTTTATTCGTTTATAATCCAAATTTTGTCTTTGCCGTCTGTTTCTTTCCACTCTACCTTCACTTTTTCGGTAATGATTGAATCGATTTTTCGACCTACATAGTTAGCTTCTATCGGCAAATTTCGATGCATTCTTCTATCTACCAATACCAATAGTTCTACTTCGCTCGGCCGACCAAAATCGAGAATCGCATCTAAAGCAGAACGAATAGTACGACCCGAATAAAGCACGTCATCTATCAAAATGACTCGTTTGTTTTCGACCGTAAACTCAATATCTGTCTCATTTGCAGTGAGTGGAGTACCTTTTTGCCTAAAGTCATCGCGATAGAAAGTAATATCTAATTTACCTATCGGTAAATTGGTATTGGGTAAAATGGCAGTAATTCGTTGATAAATTCTCTGGGCTAGTTGTACTCCACGAGGTTGTACTCCTATCAATACAGTTTCATCAAAATCCCTATGACGTTCGATTACCTGATGGCAAAGCCGGTCGATAGTGAGAGAAAATTGAAGACTGTCTAATATGACCCTTTTGTTCATGGTGCTGTAGTTGGGCAAATATAAAAAAGAAAAGTAGTTTTCGTTTATCTATCCTATTTTCAGATTTTATTCAGCAAAATTTATACATTTATCAAGCAACCCTTTTGTGATTTTGGTCATCTAAATTAAAAAGCATTTCTATATGTCGAGATTTTTATTCTTTGTTTTTGTTTTTGCATCAGTATCTATATATGGACAAAACTACTCTGTACAAGGGAATGCCGTTGCGCTTCCTGGTTGCAATTGCTTTCGTTTGACACAAAACATCGGTAATCAAGGAGGAGCAGCTTATCAAAATCAAACCATCAATCTCAATAATTCTTTTGACTTTACATTTGATTTGTTTTTTGGTTGCGATGATGCTGGAGCCGATGGTATCGCATTTGTATTGACGAATAATATAACAGGCCTTGGATCTGCGGGTGGTGGTCTTGGCTATGCGGGTTTAGCGGGCAACTCTTTTGCGGTGGAGTTTGACACTTATCAAAATGGGGGAGAACCCGCTGAGGATCATATCGCCTTTGAAAGTGGCGGTAGCATATCACACAATGTGGCTGGACCTGTGCCGGCATTGGCTTCTGGAGGTAATATAGAAGATTGCGCTAGTCACACTGCTCGAATAGTGTGGAATGTAAATACGGGTACATTTCAGGTGTATTTTGATGGCGTTTTACGGCTATCAATTACTAATCCAAATTTTGTGAATACCTATTTTGGCGGTAATCCAGTCGTAAACTGGGGGCTCTCAGCTGCCACAGGAGGCGCCATGAATGAGCAACGTTTTTGTGTGCTTTCAAATTCTAATTTTACTGCTGGTACTAACTTTCAGTCATGTTCGAAAACTGTTCAGTTTACCGATATTTCTACCTCAAATTTAGGAAGCGTTCAAAGTTGGGCATGGAATTTTGGTGATGGTACTACCTCAAGTTTACAAAATCCAACGCATACTTATTCTGCCAATGGAACTTATAATGTGACGCTTGTCATTACTGATATTTCAGGTTGCTCAAACACATTCACTAAAGCACTTGTAGTAAATCCACCGATTACGATGACGCCTACCATTACCCAGCCGCTTTGTAATGGTGGGAGTAATGGCAGTATCTCAGTGTCAAGTAGTGGAGGTTTTGGGGCAAGTGCAGGGTATGGTGGTTATAAATATACTTGGAGCAATAATACTGGGACGAATACAAACATTGGACTTACTGCTGGTACATATGCTGTTACAGTGACGGATGGGGTGTGTTCGGCTACAAGTCAATTTACGGTAAATCAGCCTACTCCTCTTTCTGCAGTAGTGAATAAAGTAGATGCTTCATGTGGTGTCAATAATGGCTCTGTATCAATAACGGTATCTGGAGGCACTACACCATATCAGTTTGTAAGTTGGCCTCCAGTAAGTGGCACTAGTACTGCTACAGGTCTTGGAGCGGGAACTTATGTAGCCGATTTTAAAGATGCAAATGGTTGCTCTGCTCTGCAGCAGTATCGTGCAGTTGTACAAACATTACCTTGCGGAATTACCTCGTCTGTATCATCTGTTAATGTGACTTGTTTTGGGCTTAGTAATGGGAGTGCTACACTGACAGTAACGGGGATATCTGGTACTGCTACAGTGACATGGAGTCCTGGAGGCTTCACTGGTTTTAATCCAACGGGGATGCCAGCAGGCACTTATACCTACAATTTTTCGGATGCTAATCCAGCACATGCATTTAGTGGTACAGTAACAATTTCACAGCCTGGATCAGCTATGGTAGCAAGTATGACAACAGTCAATAAATCATGTGCAACATCTACTGATGGGGCAGCACTTGCATCGGTTATTTCTGGAGGCACTACCCCTTATTCTTATAGTTGGAGCAGTGGGTCTCCCAATAATCCACAAGCATCAAATCTAAATACAGGCCCTATCTCTGTAACAGTGACCGACTTTAAAGGGTGTACCGCTTCTGCTTCTGGTAATGTGGCCGGTCCCCCAGCATTTTCACTAAATATTACTACAATACCCGATAGTTGTCATCAAGCTAAAAAAGGTTCTGCCACCGTAGTTGCAACGGGTGGAAATGGGGGATATACCTACGATTGGAGCAATAATGCACCAGGGGCCACAAATTACAATTTGGGTGTTGGAACTTATAGCGTTACTGTTACAGATAGTAAGGGTTGCACTGTATCAGCAAGTACTTCGATTTCTGAACCCCCATCAATGAATCGGTCACTTACTGCCGCAATGGTATTGTGTTATGGCAATAGTACAGGAAGCATCTTAGTCACCCCAAGTGGCGGTAATGGAGGATATACCTATACTTGGTCACCTGCATTGGCAGGCAATAATCCAACGGGACTAGCCGCAGGAACATATTATTTAACTACAGCAGACAATAAAAACTGTCGATTGCTCGATACGATAGCCATCACCCAACCCGACAGTGCTTTAAAGGCCGTATTGACCCATAAAGATATAAGTTGTTTTGGTGCTAATGATGGAAGTCTTACACTCACCGTAAGTGGAGGTACAGCACCTTATAACTTCTTAGG
Organism: uncultured Bacteroidota bacterium; assembly: GCA_937894725.1. Classification (GTDB taxonomy): domain Bacteria; phylum Bacteroidota; class Bacteroidia; order Chitinophagales; family LD1; genus CALAYL01. The sequence goes on along the minus strand of CALAYL010000086.1, from coordinate 437 downwards.
TAATCCCGTACCAGCAGGCACCACTACTGTACCCAACTTAGCTCCCAATACTTATGCAGGCAACTTGACAGACTTCAATAACTGTAGTGTGGCCTTGAGCCAAACAATTACGCAGCCCGCAGCATTATCCGTGGCATCAAAAGTACAAAACCCAGTTAGTTGTTTTGGTACAAGCACAGGAAGCGGACATATTGTAGTAAACGGAGGCACTCGACCATATCGATACACTTGGAGTCCAAATGTAAGTACGGATTCTTTTGCCAATAATTTAGCCGCAGGTACATATATTATTACAGTGCGAGACACAAATTCATGTGTTATCGTGGACTCGATAGTGATTACGACTCCGCCAGTACTTAGTAGAACAATCGCTCAAACCAATGTATTGTGTTATGGCAATAGTACAGGAAGCATCTTAGTCACCCCAAGTGGCGGTA
>CALAYL010000085.1 GCA_937894725.1 uncultured Bacteroidota bacterium | reverse complement strand
CTAAATTTTAAATTATGAAAAACATACTAATTTTATTTTTTATCGTTATTAGCATTAAATCAAATGCTATCATTCAAATGAGAAACTGGACACTACCTCCAAACAAAGTAAAAATGGAATGGGGTCAAACTCCTGTAGTAACCACGCTGCCTGGCTCCTCTACTGCCCAATATAAAGCGGCTAACGGAGTGTATGACGAAAATAACAATCTGCTTTTTTATGTAGTAGATGGGGATATTAGAAATGCAACAGGTGTATCACTAGCTTCCGTAGGCTCAAATACACTAAAAGAAGTCGTCTTAGTACCAGTACCTGGTACTTGTAGGCAATATTATGTTATTATAGCTCGCGCTACTGCTATGACCACTATCGAACTATATAGAGCCATTGTAGATTGTAGCTCAGGTACTGCTACTTTGTCAAGTGGATGGACACTTTTTGCTACTCAATCTGGCAATGGATGTGGACTAGCCGCTAGTAAAATAATCAGCGGCTCAGGTAGCAGTGCCATTCGATATTTATATGCAGTCAGTAATGCTCAACTCCTTAGATACACCATTAGCTCAACGGGCATTGGTTCTGTACTAAACATGAGTGGTGGTGGAGTCTCTACCTTATCTAATTCGCAATGTATGCCCACAGAAGCAGAGCTAAACTTCGAGGGCAACAAGTTCGCATGGGGTAGCACATCGGCATCTGACGGTAAAGTATATGAGGTCAATACAAGCCCTCCTTACACACTTACTACCTACATACTACCTAAAGGGATAGCTTCTAGCCCAGACCAACAAATTTCAGGAATTGAGTATGATGGTTCCAATAATATATGGGTGTCAGCTAGGTCAGGAACATCTGGAAATTATGGAATTTATAAAATTCTAACTGGATCTGCTAGCACACCTACTCTTATATCTGGCACTTCTAATTATGATAATACTCAATTAGAATTGAGCATCTATGGCATGATACATGCAGTAAGTAATAGCGGCACTTTTGGCTATATAGACCCCGCTACCAATAGCTTTAGTACCACTACCTTAAACATTCCTATAACGCTTACTAGTAATCTGAATGCTTCGCCCTTACCAGGTTTTGCATACTCCTTGCCTGACCAAATAGATAATGAGAACTATGCTTATTTTAATGGCATACCTGAGGCTAATCCTGCTTTTTTGATTAATACTGCTACTACTACCAATGTATGTTCTAGCCCACAAAATGTGTATAACTGTGTACCCATCGCATTTACGAATCAAAGTACAAATGCTACCTCTTATACCTTGCAAGTAAACTCAATGGATGCTAACTGCAACAACATCAGCGGAGCAGGCTATCTCACCTACAGTTCTGGCTCTACCACTACCTTACCGACCGATCTACGAGCTATGCCCGGCACCAATGGCACTTGGTTAGCTAATAATCCTGGTAGGTATAGAGTTACGCTGACCGCATCTAATGGATGTACCTCTAAATCTACGGTAGCCTTGATACAAGTAAATGCAGCTCCTACTGCGGCTGTTGCCAGCTTGCAGATAAATAATCCTGTAACGGGCGTTCCCTGCTATAGCAACAATGCTGGGGCACCATGTACCTTATGTACGGGCGCACCTACTATGAACTTAGCTAGCTCTACTGGCACAGTTACCTACTACAAAAAAACTGTAGAAAGGCTAATCAGCGGGACTTGGTCAATAGTCTATGGGCCTGTTACTACTTCTACGCCATCTGGGGTATCTAGCCTTACTTCTGTATATGTTACAGATGTTTCTTTTAGTTATGTAGTTGGGGGGCAATATAGGGTATCTGTAGAAGTAGGAAATGATTGCGGATCTAATACAAAGACTTGTTATTTCACAGCAGTTTCCTGTAAAACAGATGGCGCTGAATTTACAGCTATTGCAGAGGAAGCATCTATAGATGTTAAAAACAGCGTGAGCGTTTATCCGAATCCGAGTGCTCATAATTCTCTATTGGCTGTAAGTCTATCAAAAGAGGCTACGGTTTCTGCTTTTGTTACTGACTTGCAGGGGCGTAGAGTGTTAGAAATCTCTCCTTCTACACTGTTGAATAAGGGAACAAATGAATTGCCAATACCTTCTTCTGCTCTAGCATCTGGAGCATATATTTACTATGTGTCTATTGATAATCAAACTACCTCTGGTAAACTGATTAAACAGTAACGCACATTTCTTATTATTTTAAACGTTAGTCTATAGAAAGTGGGCTAACGTTTTCTTCATTTTCAAAAGCTGAAAAAATGTTTCGCTTATTTTTGATAATATGCTCCTTGCATATAGTTAGTTTTGAAGTAAAAGCTCAAAACTTGGTAGCAAATTATAGCTTTGAAAGCTATGATTCTTGTATTGTTAATTCAGAAGATTTTAGGTATCCATTTATTAAGAATTGGGCTGTTCCTAATCTTTCATCCCCAGATATATATAATAATTGTAGTATATTTGCAACTTCAACTCCATTGGGTTCAAATTATGGAAGTCAACCCCCAAAATCTGGAGGTGGTATTTCAGCTTTCTTTTTATATGGAACTTCAAATATTTCAAGTGAATTTATCCAAGGGAAGCT
>CALAYL010000084.1 GCA_937894725.1 uncultured Bacteroidota bacterium | reverse complement strand
ACTACAAAGCAGTATGTAAGTATTATGGACTTCCTGAGTAAATATTCGCCCTATTAAGCAGCAAAAAAAATGCCTCCTGAATATTCAGGAGGCATTTTTAAGTTATAGAAACCAAAAGCTTAGAAACACCAAGCGTTTTCAGCAATCATTTTATCTGCTATTCTTCTACGAGCAGCTATCGTATCATAGCTCTCGTATTTCGTAAATCGCTTCAAGCCCATCAACATCACACGCAATACATCGCCTTCACCTGTGGTTGGTGTTTTCACCAATCCACCCCATCTCGTCTTTTGCCCTTATCGGTAGGCCCCACCAATTGCATTACTTCAGGCAACGGACAGAAAGTTGGTAGCTGTTGAAATTATTTGCTAAAGTCCGTAGTCGCCTACCTCAAGCCTGCCGTCAGACTATGGACAGAGAGGTTAGCAATAGTATTTATTGGTTCTTAATTTTCTCGACATCTTCATCTAATAGATTGCCATTTCTATCAAAAGCAGCTCTTAGAATTTTGTCATAATGTTCAGTAGTATTAATTTCATTAATATCGATATATTCTTTTATCATATTAATAGTGTTGAAGTTTGCTAGTTGATTAATTTCTAAAATTTTAAAATCACTTTTCTCTTTTTTATCATTCATTAAAATCCATCTCGTTCTGTTTAAACAAAATGCAATAAAATCAATAAACTGCATTAATGGGTCACTTTTTGAGTCTATATATTTTAATTCAGAGTTTAAAGCGAAATCTTGTAACTCAATTGACTTTCGAAAAGTGTTTGGCTTTTGAATTCCATTATCAATAAATATTTCTACAGGCAATTGGTATTTTTTGAAAACTTCACTGTTTTTTAAGCGAATTAAAAGTAGCCAAAGACATAAATCAGAGTTTTTTGAAAAGTCAAATCCTGGTATCTTTATTTGTTTAAATTCAGTCATCTCATTTCTGATTACATCATCATCACTCAATGATTGAATTATTATTGGGCAATTATAATGCTTATATAAATAGGCGAATATTTTGAATATGAAAATTCTATTTTCAATTGAAATATTTTTATATTCATTTTTTCCTGAAAATATATCAGTAAAATGAAATTCACTTATGTCGAATTCTTCAGATAAATTAGCTTTTAACCAATTAATAGATTTACTTATCTCAATTCTTTCTTCAGGTTTTAATACAACAGCTACCCAACTTTTCCAATTCCCAGAGTCATATTTACTTTTTGACTCCTCTGGTGTTCCCGTATCATCTATGTAAATTGCTGTTTTCATTTTATTATTGCTAACGGTTTGGCTATGCGTAGTGCGGGATTAAAATGCCTTTCTATCGCTCTTTAGCGAAGCGTAAGAGTCATGAAAAATAATTAAAGTTTCTAACTTTTTTGCTCCCACTCTCGCCCTCGTTTAGCAAAGCACAACGAGGGTCTGTATAGTGAAAATAAATTTCCAGTCCGTTTTAACATATCTCCCAACTGCTACTTTAAAACTTTCTTTGTCATCACTATAACTTCTTTTGTCAACGATAAAAATCTTTTTGTCATCGTTAAAACTCCCTTTAGTATCGTTAGAGTTTCATTTGTCATCATTGAAACTTACGTTGTCATCGTTAAAACTTCCTTTGTCAACAATAAAACTCCCGTTGGCCGGCTCATTTTTTGCCTACCCAACAGCAAAAAAAATGCCTCCTGAATATTCAGGAGGCATTTGTAAGTTATAGAACCAAAAAGCTTAGAAACACCAAGCGTTTTCTGCTATCATTTTGTCAGCTATTCTTCTACGAGCATCTATCGTATTGAAAGTTTCGTATTTCGTAAATCGCTTCAAGCCCATCAACATCACACGCAATACATCGCCTTCATTGAAAGCAGCGATAGCATGTTTGCCATGTAGATTGATACGCTCTACTGCATCTGATAAATACACCTTAGTCATATCTATTTGCAAAGCAGAAGCCTCTTCACCTTGTACGCCTATCAATCGCTCCGTACGCAACAAAGCCGACTCACATGCAAACAATTCAATCAACATATCCGAGATATTCATGATGATTTCTTGTTGTTTCTCTAAGTCTTGCATGAACTTCTGTACAGCAGCTCCTGCAGTCATCAAGATAGCTTTCTTCACATTCGCCAACGTTTTCTTTTCTGCTGCAAAATAATCATCCGAAGAAGTACCACTAAAATCAGGCACACTCATCAATTCTTTTTGCACGGCCATAGCAGGCGTAAACATATCGATATCGCCTTTCATCGATTTTTTAACCATCATACCTACCGAAAGCAAACGATTGATTTCGTTCGTTCCTTCAAAAATACGATTGATACGAGCATCTCTATAAGCACGAGCCACTGGATATTCTTCGCTGAATCCTGTACCACCAAATACCTGTACCGCCTCATCTACCACATAGTCTAGCACCTCCGAACCAAATACTTTCAATAACGCACACTCGATAGCATACTCTTCAGCAGCTATCAATTTCGCTTGTACTTTGTCTGTTCCTTTAGCTACTAAGTCTGCTATCATACCATCTATCAAACCAGCTGTACGGTAAGTAGCTGACTCGCAAGCGTAGATTTTTACTGCCATTTCGGCTAGCTTGTGCTTGATAGCTCCAAAAGATGAAATAGGCACGTTAAATTGGATACGCTCGTTGGCATATTTCACCGCAGTAGTTGTAGCTGCTTTAGAGCCACCTAGTGCTAAAACACACAATTTGTAACGTCCGATGTTCAGTACATTGAATGCTATTTTATGTCCTTTTCCGATTTCGCCCAATACATTTTCTACGGGCACTTTTACGTTGTTGAAAAATACTTGACGAGTAGAAGAGCCTTTGATACCTAGTTTATCTTCTTCGCTACCTAAAGAGATTCCTTCTGATTTAGCATCTACTAAAAAGCCCGTAAATTTCTCTCCATCAATCTTCGCAAACACAGTAAACAAATCTGCAAATCCACCATTGGTGATCCACATTTTTTGTCCGTTCAAAATGTAATTTTTTCCGTCTTCTGAAAGTACGGCTTTAGATTTTGCACCCAAAGCATCACTACCCGAACCTGGCTCTGTAAGACAGTAAGCGGCTTTGATAGCGCCATCAACTAAACCTGGTAGATATTTATTTTTTTGCTCTTCTGTACCAAAATACAAAATAGGCAAAGTACCAATACCGGTATGTGCCGCATACGATGCCGCAAATGAATGGCCTTTTCCGATTTCTTCGTTGATAGCAGTATCAGTAGCTACGTCTATGCCCATACCGCCAAATTCTTCGGGTACTGATGCACCCAAAAGCCCCAGCTCTGCTGATTCTTTGAGCAATTGAACGGTTAGTCCTGGTTCTTGCTTTTCGATTTTCATCAAATTGGCGAGTACTCGCGTATTGATAAAATCATTGGTCGTTTGCGCAAACATTTTTTGCTCTTCAGTGAGCTGTTCTGGAGTGAAAACATCAGATGCGAGTGTTTCTTTTACCAAGAATTCTCCACCTTTCAATACCGTCTTCTTTTCTACTTCTGTTGACATTGTTTTAGTTTATTGTTTTATAAATTTTTTAAAAGTTGTTTGGCCAATTTGAGCGGTATATACACCCGATACAAACGATGCGATAGGCAAAATTGTTTTTGCTGATTTAATCGTTGTAGTGTAAACTTCTTTCCCCATTACATCAAAAATCTTTATAGGCGTTTCACCAGTTATATTTTCAATCGAAAGTGTGATGTTATTTGTGGTAGGATTAGGATAAAGCGCGATAGTGCCTAATACTAGATTATCGATACCATTGGTTAAGCCTACAGTTACCGACTTCGTTTGGATGCATCCGTTGCCATCTGTTACAGTTGCTGTATAATTTCCTGCGGCAAGGTTGCTGATACTAGCCGTAGTATCATTCGTACTCCATTTTATTTGAAATGGCTCAAGCCCTCCATCTATGTTTACAATAGCTGTACCATTTGCATTGTTATTTGTAGCATCTTGCGAGCCCATCAAGAGTTTCATCGCTTTTGTTCTATAGGTATCTATCCAAAATTTGGCATTCAAAAATGAGGGTTGTGCACAGTCTGTATGTAATAGTGCACCAGAATTTACGGTATCTACATCGAGTGCTCCATTTTGTTTGAAGTAGTCAAATGCTTTGTAGGTATTTTGAAAAGGCACTTTTTCATCAAGCGTACAAAAATACATTCTCACAGGCGATGTTGGCACCCATTGATACACATCATTATCTCTCAAAAATACTTTGAAAAAATGATTTGGATTTTGATTGAAACTATCCAATAATTCATCTCTAAAAATACGCTTTACAGTATCGTTCATGGCATTATTGATGGCATTGGCACTAGCCACTCCATTCATCAAAGGTGGCAAGGTAGTAGCATATGGCTGCTTTAATACATCGGCAGGGTCAGTAAAGAAATGATATATAGGATTATTGCCGAAAATTAAAAAAGGAAGATAGTAAGGATCTGAGTAAGGTTTTTCAGCCAACAACAAATCTGTCTGCACACCACTCATATCATACGCTCCACTCATGGGAGCCGAAGCAGTTACGTGCATTTCGCCAGAGAGTTGTTCTTGTATCATTTTATGTGCTGCCATAGTCGCATGTCCTCCTTGAGAGTAGCCAAACAAAAATAGCTGATCGCCATATCCTACGTTCAATGTATCGCAAACTTCTTTGGTAGCACGTATCATATCGATTACACTAAATGCTTCAGTACGGGCATTCTGATAGGGATGAATGCCTGGTCCATCGCCCATACCATGATAATCTGGCATGATAGAAATCAAACCATTCGATGCTAGCACAAGCGAAATGATTTTTTCTTGACCAACCCAACGTGATGGCACATCGTTCTTTCTAACAATAGTACCATGTTGATACGAGATGATAGGCAGTTTACAATAATCGACATTGGTAGGTATCATCGCTAGACCCGAAGCATAGGTAGGTGTGCTATCATAATTTAGCGTTTTGAAAATAAGTTTATGTACTCCCACTGTGTATTCAGTACCTACTATACCGTTAGGTATGCCTTGCCGTAATAGAATACTATCTATTTGCACATTAGTAAGGGTGAACATCAATGAGTCTTTGATAACTCGTGTTTGGGTAAAAGCAGGCAAAGAACCTACCAAAAAAAGCATTATTAAAATTGTTTGATAAATTCTTTGCATGGTTTTGTTGTTTTATTAATGAATAATTTTGAGATACTTAAATCGATTATCTGGCGCTATCAATTTGCATTGATACATACCAGGGCTGAGGTCGGTGAAGTTTATACTAGCTTGTATATCTTGAACTGCAATCGTGTTAACTTTTCGACCGCTCAAATCGTATAGCTCTAACGATTCTATCCGTTCACTGCTTTTAATAGTGAGGTAATCTTTCACTGGGTTTGGATAAACAGAAAAATCTGCATCAAAACTAGCGATACCATTGATAACCCTTGTGGAAGTAATGTACAGATGACTAAATGTATCAAGATATACTCTATTATTATTCACAAAATAAAAACTGATCAATTCTGAGAACTCAAGCACTGGCCCTTTTACATTTGGTGCATAAAACTTATACTCTGTTTTTTCAAAATTGAGTGAATCATCTGGCACTCCATTAAAGTCTCGACTAGTCACCTCTCTATATGCGTCAAATGTTTTTACCCGCATTACATTTTGATAGCTTCCATTAGGAAGTTGCAATTGTCCATAACCATCTGCAGTGACTGTATTGACACCATAAAACGTAGAATCTGCACTATGATACACATCCGCAAATTGGCTATTGTATGTAGTTGGAAAATTGAATAGTCGCTTGGGATTTGTAAAGATTTCAGCTATAGTTCCATAACTATCGAATTTTTGAGTATCGAGAATAGCGTAACGGTAATCCACACCAAATGGATCTGGAAAAATGATGCCATAATTTACCGCAGTAGGGAAATTCACATAAAATGAAGTAGTATCTGGCTTTATAGCAGACTCATTGTAAGTACCTCCAGTAGTATCTAAGCTAGCAAAATTCCAAACTACATTAGCACCGCTAGCACCTGGGTTAAACGTTTTCACATCTTTTGAAATCAAAAATGTGCTTTTTGTGCCTATGGAAGGTATTACAGATGAGTTCAGTACGGGCTGTGCATCTGCAAACACCAGCGTTATGGTGGCTAAAAAGGTTAAAGCTGTTTTCATTTCAATCATTAATTTATAGTTTTTCAAAAATCCCTGCAATACCTTGTCCTCCACCGATACAAGCACTCACCATACCGTATTTGTTGTTATTGCGTTGCATTTCGCCTATGAGTTTTTGGAATAAATAAGTACCCGAAGCGCCCAGCGGATGCCCTAAAGCTACTGCGCCACCATTCGGATTGATGATGTCTGCATTCAAACCAGCCTCTTGTATCACGGCCAATGATTGAGCAGCAAAAGCTTCATTCAGCTCTATCAATTCGATATCGCTCAAATTCATATTTGCTTGCTTCAATGCTTTTGGAATAGCCGCTACAGGCCCTATACCCATCATGGTAGGATCTACACCTGCACTTGCGAAAGTCACCATACGAGCGATAGGTTGCAAGCCCAATTCTTTCACTATTTTTTCACTTACGACTAATACGAATGCAGCAGCATCGGATGTTTGTGATGAGTTTCCAGCCGTTACTTGTCCACCCAATTTGAAGGCAGGCTTTAACTTTGCGAGCCCTTCCATAGTCGTATCAGCACGAGGGCCTTCATCTTGCGATACCACAGTTTTACGCGATTTCTTTTTACCCCCTTCAAAATATACCTCCTCCACTTCTACTGGCACTATATCACTGTTAAATTTGCCTGCGGCTATTGCGGCCATCGCTTTTTGATGCGAATTGAAAGAAAACAAATCCGATTGCTCGCGAGTGATGCCATATTTTGTAGCTACATTTTCTGCGGTCAATCCCATACCTATATAATAGTCTGGGTGAGTGTTTGCAATTTCGAAGTTAGGAGCCGTTTTATATCCTACAGTAGGTACTAAGCTCATACTTTCGGTTCCTCCTGCTATAATTACATCGGCCATGCCTGAGCGGATTTTAGCTGTGGCTAATCCGATAGTTTCGATACCTGAACCACAATAACGATTTACGGTCATGCCAGGTACGTTTACTGGCAACGAACGAATCGCTACCCAACGTGCCATTTGCAACCCTTGCTCTGCCTCAGGCACAGCGTTACCCACTATCAAATCATCTACACGAGTTGGGTCTAGTTGGGGTACTTTTTTTAATAAATCAGTGATAGCGTAGTACGCTAAATCCACTGGTGTGGTAAAACGAAATCCACCTCTTTTTGATTTTCCGATAGCAGTTCTTGAGCCTGCAATGATGTATGCTTC
>CALAYL010000083.1 GCA_937894725.1 uncultured Bacteroidota bacterium | reverse complement strand
GATTAATAATAGGTAAAGTTAAATTTTTTTTATGAATGTTATTATTACTATTAGGGCTGTTGCATGTGGTAAACGCTGGTAGGCTCTTTGTGGTGGGGCGTTTTCCACTTTCAACAGCCTTCCTATATCCAATCGGACTAAGGTAGTTGAGTGATTTGTGAGGGTGCAAGTTATTGTAGTCTTCTACCCATTCTTTGCTTATTTCTCTCACTTGTTGTAGGCTATAAAAAAGATACGCATCTAAAACGTCCTCTCTAAAGGTGCGATTAAAACGTTCTACGTAGCCATTTTGCATGGGTTTACCTGGTTTGATAAATTGAAGGTGTATGTCATTTTCAACACAAAACTTGGCAAGGGTATGGCTGATAAATTCAGGACCATTGTCCACTCGGATGGATGCGGGTTTGCCTTTCTCCCATATTATTCTTTCTAGTACTCTTACTACTCTTTTGGCAGGAAGGGAGCTATCTGCCTCAATGGCTAAAACCTCTCGATTAAAGTCGTCTATGACATTAAAGGTGCGGAACTTTCGCCCATCTGCCAAAGCATCACTCATAAAATCCATGCTCCATTTTTGGTTGATGGTGTGGGGTTGTTCTAATGGAATTTTCTCTCTATCGGGCAGTCTGCGCTTGTGTTTTCTTCGGATATTGAGACCAAGTAGATCATACACTCGTTTTACTCGTTTGTGATTCCACAATAGCCCTTCGTTGCGAATACGCCCATAGTACACGCCAAACCCTCGAGTAGGGTGACTTTCGGCTAAGGATTGTAGTTTTTCAATCACCATGCTGTCATCCTTTTTGCTTTTATAATATACGGCTGAGGTAGATAGTCCGACTATCTTACAGGCTCTGGCAGTGCTGATATTTGTCTCTTTTGAAACTTCTTCGACCAGCTGCCGTTTCTGACAGAACCCTACAGCTTTTTTTCAAGTATGTCTTTTAGTATGCGGTGGTCTAGCGATAGGTCGGCATACATCGATTTTAGTCGCCTATTTTCTTCTTGCAACTCTTTAAGTTGCTTGAGTTGGCTTACCTCCATGCCTGAATATTTGCTCTTCCAGTTGTAAAATGTAGCACGGGATATGCCTAACTCTCTACATATATCATCTGGTTTGCGACCTGCCTGCTCTTCATGCAGGGCTTTTACAATT
>CALAYL010000082.1 GCA_937894725.1 uncultured Bacteroidota bacterium | reverse complement strand
CAGATGTAGTCGCTCTTTCAACGGATGTAGATACCATTTTTGAGCAATATCAATCACCCATTACTTTTTGTACGGATCACTGTACAATAGATGAGTTTAGCCCTAATGCTCTTTTATGTGGTTGTTTGCAGGCTTTTCAAAACGATTCTCCTAAACCCTATTTCTTTTATCACGATTTCAAAGAAAACGTATTGCCTAAATTGTTGTATATAGACAAATGCATTGCTGAAATTGAAAAGAGAGTGACAGCGAGTAAAGCTTCTAAATGGCTTTATCAATGGCATAAATTTAAATATAATTTGCCTACAAAGTTTTACCATCTCGATCGTGATTTTAAGATGGAAAAAGTGACAGGATTATGGTATGACAATAACAACCAACTGCTTAGTTATGAGGAGAATGCTAAAGATGATATTCTATACGTAACCCAAAAAACGGGTTTTAATTATGATTCGGATTTAAAACAGTGGTTTCGAAATGATGGCAGCTCTCTAACAAGATTAGGCTGCTCGCATCTCACTGAAATGATTGAAAAAAAGTTTGGCGTCTGCGTTCAACCTCAAAATTGGCAACATTGGAATGGAGGTGTTTTTTTGTTTGATGATAAATCAACCGAATTTTTAGAACGTTGGCATATTAGCACTCTCGATATTTTTAAAGATGAAAGTTGGAAAACAAGAGACCAAGGTACACTCATAGCAACTGTTTGGAAATTTAATCTTCAAAATCATCCTACCTTGCCTTTAGTGTATAATCTCATAGCCGATTATCATAATAAATCTATCGAATATCAAAACCAACTGACTTTTTTTATAGGTGATGGGAAAAAATTAATCAAACCTCATTTTATTCATGTTTATCATCATTGGGGTGATAAAGATTGGAATTTATGGTCTGACATTGTAAAACATATCGAAGTCGAATGATAGCTGAAGAAAACAAAATCATCAATTCCTTATGGATTGGCAAAGTACTTAGTAAAATTGAGCTGCTTACAATAGAGTCTTTTATAGGTCATGGTCATACCTTTAGACTTTGGATATATGAACCTTTAGAAACGCTATTGCCGAAAGAAGTAGAACTTTGCGATGCGGCTAGTATCTTAACCAAAGATAAAGTTTTTAGCTATAAAAATGCCAACAAGTATGGCCACGGCAAAGGAAGTGTAGCCGGGTTTTCTGATGTCTTTAGATATAAACTACTCTATGAAAAAGGTGGTTGGTGGGTAGATATGGATATAACCTGCTTGAAGCCATTTAACATCGGGCTGCCCTATTTTTTTAGAAACCATCATGAATTAGCCATTGTCGGAAATGTGATGAAATGTCCACCAAAAAGTGAATTGATGCTGAAGTGCTATGAAGACGCTTTCTTTTCGATAGATGAACATAATACTGATTGGCATAAACCCATTGAAATTCTCAATGCCTACGTAAAAGAATTAGGATTAGAACAATACGTCCATCATGGTATAAGCAATCCTGATCAATGGGATGTAACTAGCCTATTCGTAAAACATGCAGAGCCAATACCCGAAAGTTGGAAGTTTATTCATTGGCAGAATGAAGAATGGCGTTCTAGAGCTATCTCGAAAAATATTTTCTTTTATAAGTCCACATTAGCCTTACTTTTGCATAAATACGGGTTGATTATTTTGCCTTCTACTTTCTTTGGGAAAGTGATGAACCGATTGAAATATTTAGGCTACATAAAATAAGAAGCAACTAAAAGATGATTTTATCCCAAAAAACAATTCAGGCATACAATGCATCTAGAAGTTGCGCAAACAAAAAAACTGTCTGTCACGCACCTTTAGTCAATCTCAACTTTGAACAAACGGGTGAGGTTCGGGCTTGTTGTTATAATTTTAAACATATCCTTGGGAAATGGCCTGAGCAGAGCATTAGAGACATCTGGGCTGGACAAAAGCTAAATAGCCTTCGTGGTTTTATAAATGAAAACAACTTAGGGGGAGGCTGCATAGAATGTGGTAAAATGATAGAGGCTGGAAATTATCAAGGTGTGAGAGCGAAGTACTATGACGAATATGCCTCTAATCCACTGACTACCCAAATCAACAAAGTTAAACACCTTATTACCGGTGGTTTTGAATATCCCAAAGTCATGGAGTTTGAATTGAGCAATGAATGTAATTTGGAGTGCATTATGTGCAACGGTAGCTTCTCGTCAAGTATTCGCAAAAACAGAGAAAAACTACCTCCGATTATTTCCCCTTACAACGAAAAATTTGTAGAGCAATTAGAAGAGTTTATACCACACCTTACAGATGCGAAATTTTTAGGTGGAGAACCCTTTATGATAGACATCTACCTCACTATATGGGAACGAATTTTAAAAATTAATCCTAAAATCAGAATACATATTACCACTAACGGCACTTTTTTAAATAATAGAATTAAAGATTTGCTAGAAGGTCTAAACGCTGGAATTATTCTCTCTATAGACTCTATAGAAAAAGAAACATACAAAGCCATCAGGGTAAATGGCAATTATGAAAAAGTAATGGAAAACTTAGTGTATTTTATGGATTACACAAAGCGAAAAAAAACTTTTATTTCAATGGCTGCCTGCCCTATGACCAACAACTGGAGAGAGATGCCCGCTATGTTAGATTTTTGTATCGAACGAAATATCACCCTTTATTTTAATGTTGTATTTACTCCATTTGAACTTTCGTTGAAAGAACTTTCGAGCGCTAAACTTACCGAAATCGTTACTTTCCTAAATCATAAGAAGCTACCAGCACTAGATCGAAATTCGCAGTCGTCTGTTAATTTAAGTATAAGAGCATATACTGATTTTATACAGCTTTTAAATGGGTGGATAGAAGAAAAAAGCACGCTGGATAGGCTAGCAGTTAATGACATAGAAAGTGAATCAGCAGTGTGGTCTTTAGAAGAAATCCGAAAGCTTATTGTGCAATTAATTTCGCTAGAAGACAAAGGATTTACTGAAGAGCAAAGGGCTATACAGAATAAGTTAGGGGCTATTTTTGCGAAAACACCTCAAGGGCAAATTGCCAATTCCCTTTATTGTTTCATAGAAGTTTCCAATAAGTATTTGGGTCTAGTAGAAAATAAAGAATCATTTAAAAAGCTAGAACAACTCTCTAGCCTAATTGAAAATCATGTCTATCGAGAAAAGATTTTGCAAATGTCATCTCAAGCCCCTCCCCTAATTTTCTCCTCGCTTATTGCGGAAAAAGAACTTGATGAGTTGAGCAAAATTTTTGCTGCTCAATTTGAGGTTAGGACTTAGGTTGTTGGTAGCGATCTTTAAATTCATCAAGCAACTCATTTACACTCTTTGATGCAAGTTGATGATAATATACATCGGCAGGCACTTCTCTTACAAGCTTATAAAATTCCAATGAAGGATTAGCTTCTCTTACACTAGTCACAATGAAATCTGTTTTCTCTATGATATTTTGATACCTGTAATTATTCTGCTCCTCTCCATCATTAAATGCCGAATACACATAGTCTTTAAGTGTTTGTTTAAATGCCCTTTCAGCATCTTCTTCCAACTCTACTATGGTTTTATCCTTTTCGCGAGCCTCTCTTTCCATCGCCTCTTTCAACCAGTTTTTTATTTGCACATTCACCAAATTGTTATAGATGCTAATGTTATAACTAGACAATGATCCAGCTCTATCTTCCTTCCCAAAAGCAGTATTCGTAAGTGTTTCATAAACTTCAGAGAGTGTTTTGGAGGGCAGTGCCCAAATAGACCACTCCTCGGGGCGATGTATGGTGTTGAACCAAATATTAATATTGTGCTTATTGACAAAGCGAATAAATTCAGGCATTTCATGCCAGTTGTTGCGCATTGGATTTACCATCAAGCACATGGTACGCTTATTTTCTAAGCAGTACTTTCTAAAGTGTAAAAAATGTTCCATCACTCTATCAAAGTGGGCATTAATACGAATAGCTTCATATATTTCAGGTGTGAGGGAGTCGAGCGAAAAATTGATATGAATATTTAATTTTTCTAACCATTCGCGCACTTTATAATTCCAAACAGTGCCATTCGTAGCGATGACTATTTTCAGGGCAGGATTTAGTTTTTCTACTCGTTCAAATATTTTAAAGACTGCATTTATCAAAAAAGGCTCGCCACCATTAAATCGAAGCTCTTTTAGATGTGGAATAAACTCTTCTAATTGCTCTACAAAAGCATCATTATAGGGGCTTTTAATAGGAGGCAGTTTATCCCTGTTTTTTCTAATGGCAGAAGATAGCTCTCCTATACACATCACACACTCTAGATTGCAGGTGTTTTCTATCTCCAACTCCATCATACTCGGATATTCCTGTATAGGATTTACATCATACGCCTTGGCTAATACAGAGGTGAAATTTCCGCTCTGCAAATTTTTAAGACATACGCTACACCTAAACGTTAAATCATAGTTGAGTAGTTTTTTTCGAAGTGTTTGATACTTTTCTCCAAACCAAATCTCACGAATAGATTTTTCCTTATACGAATCTGGATCTATGAATGTCAGCCAGCAGGGTGCACAGTCTCCATGTACATTGAAATACATATTGCTAAATGGTGCATGACAAATATAGGTACTATCTAGTTTGCCGCGCGAAGCTGTATAATCAGCTATAATCGTTCCTCCAAGATCAGCAGAAGTATGATGCCCCTTTTTTGCAGTAAGCCTATTTATAAATCGAAATATTTTTTCTTTCACATCGTTCACTTTTACCGTATTTCTGTTCTATATTTTTGTAGTTGAGCCGCACTCTTACTTTTAAGCTCTTCTATGGAGAAGTATTTTACACTTTTCAATATTTGCTCAAATGGAGAGCCTGCCATAGTGCTTTTCAATATTTTAATATCTTCTGCATCAAACCCCTTCGTAGCTTCTGCGATATTTCGCAAAAATATTTCTTTGGGTAAGAATATCTGGTGATTAGGGGCTTTTTTATAGGAATCTTCCACCCATTTTAGCCACTCCTGTTCTGAAATTAACGTATACATGTGTTTTGAAAAATCGGTTTCAATATATACACCTTCAGCAGATGTGCTTTTGTCAAATCTATATTGATGGTATTTAGTCTCTTCTGCATTTTCAATATAAATGTCTAAGTATTTTTTTACATCCTCAAAACACTTTTTGTTGTGCCGTTCTTTTTGTGTAAAAATCGGGAAACTAAACTTTTCATAGTATGCTCTCATTTCCATCAATTGTGCTTTAGTCATATCCGTGATTGCAAAATGAATAGGTCTTTCGAGATAACTAACATAAATATAAGCTTCCACTTCATTGCAATGCTTTAGCACCAATGGGAGTTGATCCCAATTATCTTTCTGTAGGGTAAAACTGAGCGATAGATACTTACCCTTTTTAGAACAAATACGACTAAATCGTTCAATATTTTCAAGCAATTTTTCTTTCACTACGTTTTTACGAATCGTTTCTAGTTTTTCTTTATCCATAGCATCTATGGATACTGCTAGATCAAAGTTGAGCTCGGTAACAAGCGCCTCTATTTTTTTATTCCAATGCATACCGTTGGTTATCAAAAACAGCTCCAATGAGGGATTAAGCGCTTTCACCTTGTCCCATATTTTGTAATAAATAGGGATTAGAAAAGGTTCACCTCCATAAAATTTAGCCTCCTTCAAATGCGGTATATATTCTGCTAATTGTGCTACAAATGCATCATCATATACCATAGGAAGTGGAGGGAGTTTATCCTTATTTTTACGAATACTAGAAGATACTTCACCATGACACATTTGGCATTCGAGGTTGCACTCATTGCTGAGTTCAAACTCAAATACAGTAGGATAAGTAGCAGCCGTATTTTGATAGTACTTATCAAAAACTAAAGGACGTAAATTTGAAAACTTTCCTTTATCAAAAAAATACTTGCAATGTTGGCAGCCAAAATCTAAATCATTGTGCGACATATGCTCTCGCAGTTTTTTTGCATTATCGCCATGCCATATTTCATCAATAGTGTTTTGCGGATATTTTCCTAAAAGAATTTCCCGATTATAGCCGCAAACAAACACCTTTCCACTAAACGAAAAAGTGAGACTATTATAGGGCAGATAGCAAAATATGGGCTTAGCACCATCTGGTCTAAACTGATTAAACTGCTTGTATCGTTTTTTATCGAGCGGTGAAAACCCTTCTTTTATAGAAGTATCATATCGCTTGTTTAACTGCCAGTGTGTTTTTATAGATTCTAAGAAATCAATCATTTGTTTATATACAGAGTTCTAAACTAATGAAATATTTCTGGATATGCTTCTTTCAGTCCTTTAAAGACGCCTTTTGCCATCACTGCATATCCTTTTGAGTTGTGATGACCATCTTTTTTCCAATAGTAACTTCCTGTATTTTTCTCATTCCACTGCTCGGTTTCAAGATAATAGGGCAATAGGTCATATCTTCTAATTTGGCTTAGGGTATCCAACTCTTTTTCAAAAAAAGAGAAATCATACATGTACTGTCTGTTTATGACTTCGCTGCCTTCGGGTTTTTTGATTAAAAATATTTTGATCTTATGTCTTTTTGCCATGTCATTTAATCTGACAAAGACCTTGTTCCATTCCGATTTTAGTTCATTTTGTCTTTTTAAGACACTTGCGGCATTCATAAAATAGGTGGATGGGTCTCTATCTGAAACTGCTTTGACGATTAGCCTAAAAATATAGGAATAGGCATATAGAATTTCCCATCTAGGATACTGCAAACCTATCATAGGGTATGTACCAAATCGGGACAATCCCCCTCTACAAAAAAAATCAAAAGTAAAATCAAAGCTACTGTAGGTCATGACTAAAAGCTGTGGATGTTGTTTCAACCCTCTATTCCGAAGCTGAATTTCATAAAAACCGGGGTCATTGCCACAGATGCCCATATTTTGAATCAGGATATTGTTTCTCCCATCTGCGGCTAAAATGTGCCTGAGAGCTGAGGGATAGCTCGAATCCATGCAAGTACCATCTCCCTCTGTAAAAGAATCACCATAGGTTTGGATTAATGTTTTAGACGAATCCATATTGGGTACAAAAGGCAAATCTCGAAAGCCATCACTATTGGCGATTCGAGGGTAGCTAAATTCACTAGTTTCTAAAACAGGTCTATATGAAGGGTAAATAATGTTTAAAGTATCCTCTTCATTGTGTATTTTTGATAAATAAAACCCACTTTGGGATTCTGTATAAGTAGCGTTTTTTGCAAAAAGTCTTAATCCAGTTTCAGCAATAACCAGGGATACCATTAAGGCACAAAAAAGCGTCCATATCAAAAACCGAGTAGCTGTTTTTTTCACCAAGTGAGATAAAATAAGCCTCAAAAGCGCTATCATCAGAACGATAAGGAAGGCATAAAATCCTAAAATATTTTTGAGACCCGTTCTGGTAAAAGGAACATGAAAATCATGGTAGAGTTTCAGTAAGCCAAGTATAGAAACGAGAACAGCGCCATAAAAAAGAAATAAGGGTGTTTTTTTGGACAACATTCATTTTTTTCAAAACTAAGATAATGGAATTTATACTTTTAGTGAAAGTATCTTTGAAAAGTCCAATGCGCAAGCTAAACCTAAGCAACTACGACCTACTATTTGCATTACTCTGTGTAAGTGTTTTAGTGTTCACTATCCCATTTCATAGAGGGTTTACAGTAGGTGATTGTGCTGATTATTTATCAGCAGCTAATGAGCTACTTCATGGCAACTGGGATATTATACATAATTTTTATGCTAATCGTGTAGGGACTTTCTTGCCCTATGCTATTGGCATTCAGATTTTTGGCTTTAGCACATTGATTACATGGATTACCACTTTCCAGTTTTTAGTGCTGCTAGCGATTATCTATTTCACTATTAAACCGTTTAGTGTTTCTATAGCTCTTATGAGCTGTGCGATGCTCGGCACAGCCCCTATACTTCTCCAAAATGCTAGTGTAGTGATGGGCGATATGGCATCTACACTTTTTGCCAATGGGGCAGTTTTGTTGTTGTTTTATTTTCTTTTTTATGCACCAAAGACAGCCAGAAGCCAAAAAAAATGGGGTATTATCA
>CALAYL010000081.1 GCA_937894725.1 uncultured Bacteroidota bacterium | reverse complement strand
AGAAAGAACTATTAGCCGAAGCTAGGTTCGATACGTTTTGGATATTAAAATCATAGGTAGTAACCCCATTTACCCCTAACTGAATAGGTGTAAGCGGCTGTATGACCAATTTAGGTGCTTTGAATGTTACTTGCAATAGATTAACTACGCCTTCTGCACCTGCACCATTAGGACTACTCCAACCAGGAGTAAAGTTATTCATCATATTTTGCCATGAAAGATAATTTGGCTGAGTCCAAGTAGCTGCACTAAACGCCCCTAAGGCTTGTCCATTCCAATTATCGTTCATCAACTTTCGGCTATGGTTTCTTACTTCCGATGGAACATCTGGTACTACAGCACAGCTAGGAGTCAAGTAAATACGCATGTAATCTAAGAAGCCATCATCCGGAAGCGTAAGGGTATCTTTCACCCCATTAAAATAATCTGCCCATTTGAAAGTAACAGTATCACCAGAAATCACTGGATTTCTATTCGGTCGTGCGATATTTGTAGCTACTCCATTATTAGCCGGATTGATGTTGAAGTTATAATATTGAATATACGTACTATTGGTGTCTACAACGTAACCAGAAGGCAATATCACTCGGCTTTCATTCGGTCTTCCCCAATTTCTATACTCAAATGGGTAAGGTTGTACATTCCATCCACCACCTATCTGAAACTGATCATAAATCCAATACGAATAGGCATTACATCCATTGATAGTCACTGGTCCGTATTCAGAGTATATATTTGCAAAACTGTGACCTGCAACTTGATGGTTATCGCTCCAGTTGTCGCAAGCCCATCTATCAGCTATAGGGCTCACATACGGATTAGGTTGCCCACAATACGCATAATAGTCAGATCCAAAGGTGTACTGAACCACATTGGCTCCACCTGTCCACTGTCTATTTCGAAGATTAAACTCTACAGCTACCGAATCTTGGTCCGTAAATAAAGAACCTGGGAATCCCGGGTCTATAGCTTGGAGGGCTGTATAGGTCATATCTACCCTAGCTCTATTGCTCACCATAGTAGTAGGCACTGTAAAGGTGTAGGTAGCTCCTCCAAACTTACGCACTGTGACTTTCGCAAAAAGGGCATCCCAATCTACTGAAGGGCAGATAATGTCTGCTCTGAAACCAGTGAAGCCTGGTATAAACGATGGCTCGGTAGGATCGCCTAATATTCTACCTTGGAGGGTGGCACGAACCGTATCTCCGAAGCTAGAACGATCGAAAAATATTTTATTAAAATCTAAGCTTCCTGTAGCATCTGGTTTTCCGTTATTATCATTATCGGGGCTACCAAAGTTTGCTCTGCGTACATCTAAAGCTAAGTTTATCATCCCTATGGTATCGCAACCCGGGCAATGGGTTTGTATGGTATAGGTCTGCCAATCTGTGCTCACACGCTTACACTCGCAAGATTCGTCTTGCACAGAATATAATCTATGACGTGTATTAGATCTAGCTCCTCCACAGGCACAATCGGCTTTGATAGCATAGCGAATATAGGTGCCGTCCCATTCACCTGCGAATTGATTTCCCTCACCTTTATTAGTTAACGGATAACGAGAGCCAACAGGATTGCCAAAGATAGGCCAGAGGTCACGCAACCTCCAGCGGGCTACTATCTCTCCTCCACAACCTGTGGTAGACACAAAATAGGGTTTTACCGATTTCCCAGTAGCCCCATTGACCCAGATCATAGAATCGGCTACGCCTGCATTCCAACTCAAGCGAGATTGCAACTGCACTTTCCACTCAAAATAAGCAGTATTAGTATCTAGGGCAGCCGTGAAATAAACAAAACCAGAAGAGCTATTAAAATCGTATCGGATATATTCAGTTTGTTGATCGGCCATATCAGATGGGGATAAAAGAGCTCCTCCTCCCCAAGCATTTCGCTGGAGATAATAACCATGGTTTGGGCCTATGAGGTAATTATAAAAATAGCATGGATCTTTGTAATTCACTTGATAAGCCCAGCTATTATCATATTGTCCACTACTTATAGTTGAAGCATTTTCATTAGGATTTGCATTACATTCTGTATACATATCCCACTCTAAAATTAGGGAGTCACCAGGATTAAGTGTTACAGGGAAATTATAGAACACGCTACCAATATTGTTAGTATAAGCAAAAGTAGGAGGTGTGCCATTTTCAAAATAGTTTGCAGTAAAAGCATTAGCCCAAGCAGAATCAGGTCTGAGGCTCATTGGCGTGCCATTTGCTCCTATTCGGTATCTAAATGAGGCAGTATCCATGGAGTTTGAATTCCAGTAATTATTTCTTGGATAAGCACTACCATTCACATAAGCCATTTGAAGATACTGCGTAAAATCAACTGCTGGAGCAGTACCATTATTTCTCAATACCATGATTTTGTGCGATGGCGCACCAGGGCCATTGCAAGATTGAATGTTGTTTACTATTTTTTGTACTACTACATTGGGAGTAAGCGCACCGATATTCACATTGGCCACTTGGTTAGTCGTATCACAATATACGCCTGGAGTGCAACCCCACATGACCTTGAAGGTAGAAGCTCCAGAGCTATTACAGTCGTTTACTTTGAGATATTGACGTACGGTGATAGATTCACTCAAGTCAAAATAAATGTCTCCATTGCCAAATTGCTTGATGACATTGGAGTCTATATACAAGTCGGTAAAAGTAGCCCCATTTACCCCTACTGTACCTAAACTAAAACTATCTATGGTAATAGAAGTGCTATGTT
>CALAYL010000080.1 GCA_937894725.1 uncultured Bacteroidota bacterium | reverse complement strand
AAAATCCCAACTGTATGCCATATTTCCTCCCCCAATATTCGAGCTATTCAATATCATAACTGAATCCTTTTGACATACATCTGCTAGTGAAAAGTTAGCTATTGGCACAAAGAATGTACGAACCGTTTTTGTGATACTATCTCTACATCCATTTGTATTGGCTATGAGCTTTACGCTAAAAGTGTCTGCGACCGCATAGGCATGTGATGGACTATAAATTGAATCCATGCCCCCATCTCCAAAAGACCATGACCATGTGAGCGATGCAACTCCTCCTAAAGTATCGGTAGTATTGATAAATTGTAAAGGCTTATCTCTACATACATTTACAGCTGTAAACGAGGGGTGCTTATAGTCATCAGGTTGATCAACAAAGAAAGTATCAAAAATTGCACATCCATTGATATCACTTCCTTTTATGTAATAAACGCCAGTACCTAAATTATCTACTCGAGGAGTATTTCCGATAAAGGAAGTATCTGTACTCCATTCATAAAAATAGCCTGGTGTACCACCACTCAAATTAATTTGTAGAAAGGCAGTAGTATCTCCAAAGCATTTCAACGTATCAAAATTAAATGTGGCTTGCAGGGGTTGTGTTGGCTGAGTGATATTTCGAGAAAGAGTATAAACACAGCTATTGGAATCTGTAACCGTAAGTGAGTAACTACCCGCAGTCAAATTTTTAGCAATAGAATCCGTTTGAGCTGGCAATGTACTCCACAAATAAGTATATGGTCGAGTCCCACCAGACATTTTTACATCTATATAGCCTCCGTCTTGACCAAAACATCGAACGTCATAGGTCTTAGTCGTATCAACCATTGGTGGTGGCTGTGTAAGTGTGATGGTGGCTGTGTCTTGACACCCCTTATTATCTAAAACCGTAACCCGATAAACACCAGCAGCCAAATTAGTTGCTGTACTTGTGCTGCTCACATTGGGCGACCAGGTATAGGTGGAAATAGGATTTATGGCGGTTACATTCAAGGTAATATTTCCCGTGTTTTGTCCATTGCACTTTATATCCGTTTTAGTATAGCCTACAAAAACCCCTTTAGGCGGAGTAAGGACGCTAAAGGTTAGTGTATCTTTACATCCCAAATTATCTGTAATTGTTACTGAATAATTTCCCGTATTGAGATTGGAGGCTGTAGAGGTGTTTTGCACTGGCACTGTATTCCAAATATAGGTAAATGGCGCTGTGCCTCCTATTGGCGTAAGGGCTATATCTATATTGTTTGTCGCTGTGAGACAATTGTTTCGTCTGATAAGTGTATCTACCATAAAACCGGCACCAATGTCTATTTTTACAGTATCTTTAATACTGCAATTATTGGAATCGGTAACAGTAAGATAGTAGAACCCTGGAGAAAGAGGTGTTTGTGTCCCAGACTTAGTAGAGCCATTGCTCCAATAATAATCGTAAAAAGGATATATAGATTTTGGGGTAGCCCCTCTGTATTGTAGCATGGCAGAACCACCATTTCCAAAGCAGTTTGCATCTATCACCATTTTATCTGCCAATGCAAATGGAGGCGGTTGTGAGATCAAAATGGAATCGGTAGAGGTACATCCTTTGCTATCAGTAACAGTAACACTTTGCCAGCCTGCGGATAAGTTTTGATAAACCGAATCATTTAATCGATTGCCTATAGGTGCGCTCCAATTATAAGTAAAGGGCTTGTTATCTCCTTTTACAGATGTTTTTATTGATGCGGAGTTTCCACCATTACACAAAACTCCTTGCAATAAATTTAAGGTTGCTTTTACTGTCTTTGGCTGCACAGGAGTGATATTATCTATCAAAACATACGGCAATGCAGAGCAACCAAGAGGGTTAATGATAAATGAAAACCAAGTAAAATTTTGGGTAGGAATAAAATCTACAGCAAATGTAAGCCATTGGTCATAGTTGGTTAAATTTCCTGAGCTCCAAAGCAATTGCCCTTTGTCGCATCTGCCAAATCCTCCATAAATCTGCACTTCAGCACAACCCGGTTGAATACCTCCGCCAGTAGAGTTAGAGTTTGACAAATCTACCGTAAAAGAATACTCCGTGCCCGCTACTAATGGACCACTCAAAGCTTGACTTGCACCTTCTTGCCATATTAGCTGTCCGCTATTAGGGTTGTTATTGGCATATTGAGCTACTAGACCTAAATAAGAGTTTCCATTTGAAGGAGCTAAGGTCACACCCCAATTGCCGGGTTGAGTATCGGGTGTTTGTCCTACTTGACATGTTTGCCAAGGACCTGGCGTTTGGTGCGCTTGTCGTGGCCCTTCAAAGGAAGGATTTTGCATAAACAAAGGAGGTGCGGGCGTACATTGACAATACGAGAAGTAAGGAATAAACAAATATAAAAAGGAAAGAGCGAGCTGTTTTATTTTACACATAGATTCCTTTATAAATTGGTGTACAATAAATATATAAAAAATGTTAGAAAAGAGAATCATATCTAACTATAAAATTTAGTGTAATGCTTAGCCAATATTTCTATTTTTACGCTTTCACTCCTTAGTTCAACGGATAGAATAGAAGTTTCCTAAACTTTTGATACAGGTTCGATTCCTGTAGGGGTGACAACCAAATACATCAAAACTCTTGAAAATCAACACTTTCGAGAGTTTTGTTTTTTTTTGTACGAGACACTATACGGGACGGTTACTCACTTGTTCCTCCCTATTTTTCAATGTTTTTTCTCTTTCAAAATTTAATCAATTTCAACAATCGATTAAATAAATTGCCGATAGGGCAATAAACTCAAATCGAAGTTACAATTTTACTTTCAATAGGCTTGACCCGCAATCTAGTTTTATTTATTTGAATCAAATCTGCGAGAATATATACTTATAGCAACTTTGGACAAGAAAATCTAGTAGTTGGATTATGCCCCAAATTGACTTAGATGGTGGTCAAGATGCTTATAAAACATATTGCTCCACTCCTCTTTTGTCAATACACCAAATGAGTGTGACTCTTTTCCGTCAAAATAGGAAGCACCCAATTCTTGTGTTTTATTGATATAGCCGATTAGCCGTTTCTTTTCAATCTCAAAATCTTTGGTGTCTTTGACAATAAATTCAGGGGCTGTTTGTCCGTTTTTCTTGTAGGGTTTTTCACTTACCACAATGTTTTTCACAAATAATTTGAGTAAAAATGACTTGAAAAAATTAGGCTTTGGGTGTATTTCTTCAAACACAAGCTCGTACGTTACGTTGCAATGAGCAAGCATTTGTGCAACCGTCATTTTGCCCCAGTGAGGTGATGAGGTTTGGGTAAGCTTATTTATACGATTTAACATCGTGGTGGTCTCGGCTTGATTGAAAATATCTTTCATATTTTTTGATTATTAATGTCTGTAAGATAAACTTTATGTAGGGAAATTTATCTTTCTATACAAAAATAATCTTTCCTACTAAAAATGAGCAAGTGTTATCTGGTGGTTATTCATCTCACGGAAATGACATTGGCAAGGCTAAACGAATTTGAGGATATCGCTGGTTTGTGCGATTCACAAATTTAAATAGCATTGTCTTTATTATAAAAATAATAGTTGCTTTTTACCTATGGGTGGGTGTTGTAGCGTTGTTGGGCATAATTTTTTATGCCCAAAATGCGCTATCCCAGCTAAATGATATAAATTTGGGGCTGTAATAAAAAATATGTTTAAAGAATCCCCTCTTTTCGATTTTAACTATAAAAAAATCACAGCCGAAGATGAAGCTTTTTTTGGGCAGATAGTTGGTGAAACACAAGTATATAGTGATGTCGAAAGCCTTGAAAAATATGCTAAAGATGAAACCGAGGCATTGCGATTTTATCCAGAGTTGGTTATAAAACCTGCGACTACTGAACAAGTGAGTAAGGTGGTAAAATATTGCCATGAAAACAAAATCCCCGTGTATCCTAGAGCTGCTGGTAGCGGACTTTCGGCCAATAGCCTGGCTATTTATGGTGGAATCATGCTTTCGATAGAAAGGATGAACAGTATCATAGAAATAGATGAAAATAATTTACAAGTAACAACCGAACCAGGTGTTATCACAGAGGTTTTACAAAACACAGTCAAAGAAAAAGGGCTATTTTATCCTCCCGACCCTTCGAGTAGAGGCACTTGTTTTATAGGCGGCAATATCGCCTGTAACTCAGGTGGCCCAAGGGCTGTGAAGTATGGAGTGGTGAAAGATTATGTCTTGAATCTTGAGGTGGTGTTGCCCACGGGCGAGGTGATATGGACAGGCGCGAATGTATTGAAAAACTCCACTGGCTACAATCTCACACAACTGATGGTAGGTAGCGAAGGTACGCTGGGTATCGTTACCAAAATAGTATTGAAACTTATACCACACCCTAAGTTTACTGCAGTGATGCTGGCGCCATTTACCTCTATGGATCAAGCAGCGGCAGCCGTTTCGGCTATATTTAGAGCGGGAATAGTGCCGTCTTGTTTAGAATTTATGGAGCGCGAGGCTATCGACTGGGTGTGCGACTGGCTGGGCGATGTGACTATCGATATCGCACCAGATGTGCAGGCTAATCTACTGCTCGAAATTGATGGCAACGATATGTATGTAATCGCCCAAGAGTGCGAAAAACTATACGAAGTTTTGACTCAGTTTGAGTGTGGCGAAATCCTTTTTGCCGATAGCGAAGCGCAAAAAGTGGATCTTTGGCGAATGCGCAGAAATGTGGCAAATGCAGTAAAAACTACATCGGTAACGATCGAAGAAGATACCGTAGTACCTCGTTATTATTTGCCCGAACTCATGCGCCATATCAAAGCCGTAGGCAAAAAATACAATTTCCGCTCTGTCTGCTATGGTCATGCTGGCGATGGCAATGTGCATGTGCGTATCATCAAAGACGAATTGAGCGATGATTATTGGCAAAACGAAGTACCAAAAGGCGTTCGTGAAATCTTTGAAAAGGTCGTAGCGCTCGGGGGCACTATCAGCGGTGAGCATGGTATAGGCTGGGTGCAGCGCAGGTTTATGGATATAAAATTTGAGGAGCTACAGCTCGACCTTATGCGAGGTATAAAAAAAGTATTTGATCCGAATAATATTATGAATCCAGGCAAAGTATTTTGATAAAAAAGCGATGGCAGTAAAAGACATTTATCGAAACAGATATACGGTGATGCAAATTATATTTGCGTTTTTCGCTATAGTGTTTTTGGTGAGGCTAGCCTATCTCCAGCTTATTGATAAACGCTATGTGATGATGGCGCGAAACAATGCTATCAAAGAAGTAGAGGTATATCCTACCCGAGGAATGGTCTATGACCGCAATGGCGAATTGATTATTTACAACGAAGCTATTTATGACATCATGCTCATCCCCCGCATGGCTAAAAATGTGGATAGTCTCAAGCTTTGCGAATTGCTTGATATCACTAAAGAAGATTACGCAGACAGGTTTTATAAAGCAAAAAAATACTCTACTTACAAATCTTCTTTTTTCATGAAGCAGGTTTCGATGCAGACCTACTCTAAGTTTCAGGAGTTTTTGTATTTGTTTCCAGGTTTCTATGGTCAGGTGCGTACTATTCGAAAATATCCCCATGCAGTAGGTGCTTTGATAGTAGGTGATGTGGGTGAGGTGAGCGAAAGTCAGATTGCCAATTCGAATGGCTATTACAAACCAGGCGACTATGTAGGCAAAAGCGGTATTGAACGAATTTATGAAAAAGAGCTTGGTGGTAAACAAGGCAAAAAATTTGTGTATGTAGATGTGCATAATCGCGACCAAGGCAGCTTTGCCGATGGCGCTTTTGATACCACTGCTCAAGCTGGAGACAATATTTACACTTCGCTCGATATCAAATTGCAACAATATGGCGAAGAGTTGATGCAAAACAAAAAAGGCAGCATAGTGGCCATAGATCCTAGCACTGGCGAGGTGTTGTGCATGGTGTCATCACCTGCTTATGACCCAAATCTACTTTGTGGATCCGTACGCGGACACAATTTCAATATACTATTAAAGGACTCTCTCAAGCCGCTTTTCAATAGAGCTACGATGGCTACTTATCCTCCTGGTTCTACCTTTAAGCCATTTATAGCATTGACTGCGTTAAATGAAGGAGTGCAAGGTATTCAATATACAGTGCCCTGCAATGGATTTTATTATTTCGGAGGGCTTACGTTGCGCTGCTCACATCACCATCCTTGGGCTACCAATGTACAGTATGCACTTGCTCAATCGTGCAATCCTTATTTTTGGCAAACTTTTAGAAATATAATAGAGAATAAGCAATACACCCACATACAAGAAAGCTATGGTAAGTTTATAAAGTATGCCAATAGTTTTGGGCTAGGTATAAAGTTGGGTATCGATATGCCGAGCGAAGCTCGGGGCAATATTCCTTCGATAAAATATTTTAATAAAATCTATGGTGAAACGGGTTGGCGTTCATCTACCATTATCTCATTGGGTATAGGGCAGGGAGAAATTTTGACTACCCCTTTGCAGCTCTGCAATTTGTTTGCAGCTATCGCCAATAAAGGATGGTATATAACACCCCATGTAGTCAAAAAAATAGTGAGTGTAACCTCGCAAAAGGATATCAAGAAAAAAGATCAAAAACATTATAGCATGGTAAGCCCAGAATGGTTTACATCTGTAAACGAAGGGCTACTTCAGGTAGTACAATCGGGTACTGCTTCTGCTTCTAAAGTAGAAGGTATAGAGCTATGTGGCAAAACAGGCACAGTCCAAAATCCACACGGGGATAACCACTCTCTTTTTGCTGGTTTCGCACCCATGAATAACGGTAAAATTGCGATAGCCGTTTGCGTAGAAAATGCGGGATATGGTGGTAGATTTGCTGGGCCTATAGCCAGTTTAATTGTAGAAAAATATTTGAATGACACTATAGCGACAAAGCGTTTACCTTTGGAAGCAAAAATGAAAGAATCGAATCTTATCCATAAATATTTCCCTAAACCTATGCCAAAAGATAGCATTCATGACTAAAAGCAAATCGAACGATAGTCTTTCAGGAGATATAGATTGGATAACGGTATTGCTTTATCTCAGTCTTGTTACTTTCGGGTGGATTACGATTTACTCAGCCGTTTTTCAAGAAGAAAATCAAAACATATTTAGTCCATTGACCAATAGTGGCAAACAGTTTCAGTGGATGATAGTGAGTGTGATTTTGGCACTAGTAATATTGATTATAGATAGCCGATTTTTCTCCACTTTTGCTTATCCCATTTATGGTGCGATGTGTGTGATATTGATAGGGGTTATCTTTTTTGGGGTAAAAGTCAAAGGTCAGCAAAACTGGATTCGTATTGGTGGGTTTCAGATGCAGCCCTCGGAGTTGGCGAAATTTGTCACCTGTCTTGCCCTCGCCAAATACTTATCAGGTCTCAATGTGGATGTTCGAAAATGGAAAGATAAACTGCGTGTGTTTGCTATTATAGGGTTGCCTATGCTCATCGTATTGATACAAGGCGATACAGGCTCTGCTATTGTGTTTGTGGCATTGGTGCTTACTCTTTTTAGAGAAGGATTAGAATCCTATTTTCTGATAATAGGAGTAGCTGTTGCAGTTATCAGTGTGATGGCTTTGCTGATCCCTAAATTGATTTTTATCGGAATTTTGACAGGAATAGCCGTAATAATCGCATATTTCGCTTGGAGAAATAAAACTACCGTCAAACTAATCGCTATTTGCTGGGTGGTAGCAGTGGTCAATATTTTATCGGTGGACTACGCATTTAGTAAAATGAAGTCTCATCAAAAAGACAGAATAAATGTATTGATAGGTAAAGGCGGCAACGATTGGAATATTCGCCAATCAATGATTGCCATTGGCTCAGGAGGGTTGTTAGGTAAAGGATATCTCCAAGGTACACAGACTAAGCTCAAATTTGTACCTGAACAAAGTACCGATTTTATTTTTAGTTCTATAGGAGAGGAATTTGGCTTTTTAGGTAGCACATTACTCGTGTTAGTCTTTATTGCACTCTTTTATCGTATTCTGTTTTTAGCCGAGCGGCAACGGTCGAAGTTCGCAAGGGTGTATGGCTATGCTGTTGTCTCCATATTATTTTTCCATTTCTTGATAAATATAGGTATGGCCATAGGGGTAGCTCCTGTCATAGGTATTCCGCTTCCATTTATCAGTTACGGTGGCTCTTCATTACTCTCTTTTACGATTTTGCTCTTCGTATTTATTCGCATGGACTCTCAGCGAATGCAAGCATTTAGGTAGTATTTATTATTTTATGCTAGGTAGCAACACCCAAGGATAGGTTCGCACTACACCATTTAGGTCTTCACATTTTATTCGATAGTAAGAGTCACGCTGAGCAGGTAGCGAATATTTGTCTTCAAAAATAACTTCCGTATATTTCTTTAATTCAAAATCTTTAGGCGTAAAATATTTGCAATTGCCTGTGCCGATCATGGCTTCATCGCTGCGCTGTACATATACTTCTTTATAATCTTTTAGATTTTCCACCAATATAAACACCATTACTTTGCGATTTTCTCGTTCTACATCTAGCACAAATGTACCCTCTTTTCCTTTAAAATCATGAATTGACACAAAAGGGGATTCTTGAATAACCATTGTGTCCTTGATCAACGCTTGGATAGTCGATTTTAGGCTATCATTTTGTGCGCTGCTTGCCCTTTTCACACTATTGCTTTGGCTGTAAGCGTTGAAAGTTAAAAAAAAGGTGAGTAGGGTAAAACTTGATTTCATACGATAAAAGATTGCTAAAACTGTGCCAAAATACACACTATATTTTCAGGTATTGCGTTTGTGGCTTTGCGCTCCGCACTAAATATGTATTTTAGCACCTTAGTCAAAAATAGATATGCAAAATTTTAAAAGAGTAAACACCATAGTAGGATTAGTGGTGTTGTTGTTTTCGACCATTGTTTATGCCCTGACTATGGAGTCTGGTGGTAGCTTTTGGGATTGTGGAGAGTTTGTGTCAGGCTGCTGGAAGCTTCAAGTAGCCCATGCTCCTGGAGCCCCCTTCTTCTTGATGCTTGGACGAATCTTTTCGCTATTTGCCTTTGGTGATGTAAGCAAAGTGGCCATAATGGTCAATTTTATGTCTGCTTTGAGTACAGCAGCATCTATCATGTTCTGCTATTGGTCGGTCGTATTATTAGCAAGAAAAGTATTTGTAAAGCAAGGCGAATTGCCTTCTACGTCTGAGGCTGTAGCCATCATGGGCGCTGGAGTGATAGCAGCAGCTTGTGCTACATTTCTTGATTCGCTTTGGTTTTCGGCAGTAGAGGGAGAGGTATATGCCCTTTCTCAATTTTTTATGGCCATCATTGTGTGGGCTATTTTGAAATGGGAAGAAAGCGAAAGTGAGTATGCAGACCGCTGGATTTTGTTTATCGCTTATATGGTTGGACTTTCCATAGGTGTGCACTTACTTTCATTGCTAGCATTGCCTTTCATAGCGGTAGTATATTATTTCAAAAAACATAAATACAATCACTTCGGATTGCTACTTGCCGCAGGTGTAGGCTTTTTAATATTAGGATTTGCAATGAAATTTGTGATTTCATATACACAAGCCTTCATGGCAGGATTCGATAAGTTTTTTGTTAATAGCTTAGGTTTGCCATTCTATAGTGGAGTAGTGTTTTTCTTTGTGTTATTGATATCGCTGCTTGTATTTGGTATTTTTTATTCTCAGAAGACAAATCGCTACTTCCTCAATCTGGGTTTACTAGCCGCTGCTTTTGTATATATAGGTTATCTATCTTACGCTATGGTACCTATCCGCTCAGCGGCCAACACACCTATCAATATGAATGCGCCAGTAGATCCATTTAGTATCAAGTCGTATGTAGATCGTGAGCAGTATGGCGATAGACCTTTGGTGTATGGTCCAGATTATACCGCTACATATCAAGATATTTCGGGTACAAAAGAAATAGGCGACAGATGGTTTAAAGGCAAAGACAAATATGAGTTTGCCGGCAAAAAAATCGACTATACATTCAAAGATGGTGCAAGTATGCTATTCCCACGTTTGGGATTTTGGCAAGAAACTGCAAAACACGATGGCTACCGCACTTGGCTCACTCCAGGAGTGAAATTGATAGACAGAAAAACGGATCAAGTAGTGCAAGTGTTTGACCATGGGCAACGTAACCAAGCCGAGCAGATTGTGCAGCAGCGCAATGCCCAAGACCCTAATCGCTATTTTATAAAAGACGACATATCTATGGCCGACAACCTTCGTTACTTCTTTAAATATCAAATAGGGTATATGTATTTCCGCTATTTTATGTGGAATTTTTCGGGGCGCCAAGATGACATTCAAGGCACCTATGCAAATGACAATGGACGATGGATTACAGGTATTTCATTTATAGATAATTCGGGCTTATTCTTTACCCCAGAATTTCCGCAAACACATCTTTCCAAAGAAATGGAAAACAACAAAGGTCGAAACAAATTCTACATGATTCCATTTATTCTTGGACTCATAGGATTGATTTTTACGCTTTATAAAAATGAAGAAGTTTTCTTGAAAATTTTAGTACTATTTATTGTTACAGGTCTTTTTCAAATAATCTATCAAAATGAGCCTCCTATCGAGCCTCGTGAGCGCGACTATGCTTTGGCGGGCTCATTCTGGACATACTGCTTTTGGATAGGGTTTGGTGTGCTTGCTATATGGGATTTTTTACGCAAAAAAATAGCAGCAGTACCGGCATCTGTGGTAGCAATAGGGCTATCGCTTAGCGCCCCTATACTCATGGGAGCACAAGGATGGGATGATCATACTCGACACAATCGCACCACTGCTCGTGACTTAGCTACAGACTATCTCGAATCATGTGAACCGAATGCTATTCTCTTTACTATGGGAGATAATGATACCTATCCGCTATGGTATGCACAAGAAGTTGAAAATATCAGAACTGACGTACGTGTTATCAATCTTTCTTTGCTTGGCGTAGATTGGTATATCAAGCAACTCAAATACATGTGGAACAAATCTGCTCCAGTAAAAACCACCTTTACAGATGAGCAAATTCAAGCATCTAATCGCGATGTAGTATCGTATGCGCCAGCACCAGGTATTCCAGAGGGCACCCCACTAGATCTCAAAAAAGTGATGCAATTTATAGCCAGCGAAGACACACGAAATAAAATTGGCGGTAATCAAGGAGATATGGAAAATTACCTACCTACCAAAAGTTTCTTTTTGGATATAGATTCGGCTACTGCTGTAAAAATGAACATGCTTTCTAAAGATGATTTTGTACAGTTTACTCCGCGCATGAGTTGGCAAATTGGCAATCCACGATTGCTCAAAAATGATTTGATCACCTTAGATATTGTCGCAAACAATATTAAAGAAAGACCTATCTATTTTGCAGTTTCAGTGAGTTCTGATGCGTATTTGGGTATGGATAAATATTTCCAATTAGAAGGACTGACCTATAGGATTGTACCACGTGAGTCTGGCTCTCAAGGACATACTTCAGCACCTGTTCGCAACGATTTGGCCTATACAAATATGATGACCAAGTTTAAGTTTGGTGGTGTAGAGAAATACGACAACCTTTATCTAGATGAAACGGTGAGTCGTATGTTCATGAATCTTAGAGGAAACTATGCTCGTTTGGCTGAGTCGTTGGCTGAAAAAGGCGAAAACAAAAAAGCGGCAGAAGTGATAGATTACTCGCTCAAAATGATGCCAGATGCACGCATTCCATTCAATATATTCAACTCCGCTTATCCAGAATATTATTATTTGGCAGATCAAAAAGATAAAGCTCGTAAGCTTATCGATTATATGCTCGCTAAATCAAAAGACGAGCTGGGCTATTGGGAGAATGCTTATAAGATTGAACTAAAACGTGCACAAGACAGAGGCGATAGAGGCTACGTATCGCAGTTGCAGCAAGGTGCCTTTACACAAAATAGACCTATTCAAGAGCAGCTATATGTATTGCAGCAATTGAGTTTTGCGGCAAAAAAATACGATCCAGAGTACGCTACCAAAATAGAGGAAGCCTTCAAAAATGCGCAAAGAGCCTTTACACAAGGCGTACCTGAATTGTAAAACAATCTAATTTGCACGGATTAAAAAAAAGGCTGACTTTTGGGTCAGCCTTTTAACTATAAAAAGACTAACATGGAAGACCAATTAATTTTTGGACGAAAACCAATACTAGATGCACTCACTGCGGAGACCCGTTTTGAAAAAATATATGTGATGCAGGGAGCAGAAGGCCCTGAGATAGAGGAGATAAAATCTTCGGCTAAAGCACAAAAAATAATTGTGCAAGAAGTACCAAAAGAAAAATTGCAAGACCTCCTATACAAACATAAAATGCGTGATGTAAATCACCAGGGCGTAATGGGTTATGCCTCTTTGATAACGTATAAAACGATTGATGAAATTTTAGCCCTAGCTGAGCAGCGAGAAGAGCACCCACTCATTGTCGTACTCGATGGCGTTACCGATATACATAATTTTGGTGCCATAGCTCGTTCAGCCGAATGTTTTGGTGCGCATGGTATCGTGATGCAGTATAGCAATGCAGCTCCCATAAATGCGGTAGCAATCAAAGTATCGGCTGGCGCACTCACTCGATTGGCGGTATGTAGGGAGCAAAGTTTGCTCACTGCCATCAAAATGCTTAGAGCGCATGGACTCAAGATTTATGGTGCAGATACTAATCAAGAAAAAACAATCAGCCAAGCTGATTTGACTGAGCCTGTAGCGATTATATTGGGTGCTGAAGGTGATGGTATAGCAGCAGTGGTAAAACGCCACTGCGATGCCCTTCTCGCTATCCCCATGCAAGGCAATACCGAATCACTTAATGTATCGGTGAGCGCAGGCGTAGTGTTATATGAAGCAGCCAGTCAAAGAAGATTGTAAAAGAAAAGCGTTAAAGAGCCCTTTGCTAATTATGAATGAGAAATTTTGCTACTTGCACAAAGTACTGTGCTACATTCTGTCTTTTACATACCCTCTTATTCTTTTTATCTATTGAACTAACCGCTGGCTATTTCATGTTGATTTTTGCAGTTAAATTTCGATTTTCGGATTTAGCCATTAACTTAGAGATTCTAAAATTAAAACTTACCCAATATGTCACTTAGACCCGAATACAAAGTTATTGTTGAAAATGCTATCAAAGCAAACCGCGAAAGAGTATTTTTTGCCCAATATCCTGAACATCCAAAAGCGTACGGTGAGCAAGCTCCTACAGATGGTTTAGCAGCATACCAAAATCAACTAGGCAAAAAATTTGAGCAGCTCACTCAAGCAAACCCAGAAAGTTGGGGTGGTGAAGAAGTGTCACCTTACACAATGGATGCTTTAGGTATTCAATATCCGCTTTTTAGCACCGAAACACTCGTAATCCGTGCAGGCAGAGCCTTTGGTACTTGGAAAAATGTATCGCCCGAAGATAGAGCAGATGTACTCGTAGATGCGTTAGAAAGAGTAAAATTACGCTTTTTTGAAATTGCGAACGCTACACAGCACACCACTGGTCAGTCGTTTATGATGTCGTTTCAGGCGTCTGGACCACATGCTAATGATAGAGCGCTCGAGGCTTTAGCCATGGGGTATGAAGAGGTGACTCGTTTTCCATCGTCTGTAGTGTGGGAAAAACCTGCGGGCAAGGGTGTACTGAAATTAGATAAAAAATTTAAGGCTGTGCCTATAGGTGTAGGTCTCGTAATCGGATGTTCTACTTTTCCTACATGGAATACAGTACCAGGTTTGTTTGCTTCACTTATCACAGGCAATACAGCCATTGTAAAGCCGCATCCAAAATCAGTATATCCAATAGCGATAGTAGTGGCAGAAATTCAGGCTGCATTAAAAGAAAAAGGAATAGATACCAATGTTTGTCAACTGGCTACAGACACCTCAACTCACCTTTTGACAAAAGAACTAGCAGAACATAATTTAGTGAAACTAATAGACTACACTGGAGGTAGCGCATTTGGCGATTATGTAGAGTCGTTGCCGGGCAAAGTTACTTTTACAGAAAAAGCAGGTGTAAACTCAGTAATCATTGACTCTGTGGCAGACTTAGCTCCAGTGATGCAAAATTTAGCTTTTGCTTTATCACTTTACACCGGTCAAATGTGTACTGCACCACAAAATATTTTTATACCATCTTCGGGAATTAAAGTAGGAGAGCAACAACTTTCGTACGAAGAAGTAGTGAGAGCCCTTGCGGCAGCAGTATCGGGCATAGCGAATCATCCGCAAATGGGGCCAGGTACTTTTGGTGCTATCCAAAATGAAGTGACTTTGAAGCGTGTAAATTCAGTAAAAGATTTAGCAAAGGCATTGCTGGAGCCATCAGCTATCTCCAATCCAGAGTTCCCTTCGGCACGTACAAGTTCGCATGTATTGCTAGAGGTAGATGCAAAGGATTTTGGTATTTATGAAAATGAACTTTTTGGCCCTATTGCGATTGTTGTAAAAACGAAAGATACAGCACAGTCTATTGATCTAGCAAGAGAAATGGCGGTTAAACATGGTGCTATCACTTGCTTGGCATATACTATTAGCGATGCAGTAGCTACTCAAATTGAAGAAGAAATGGAGTCTGCGTTTACACCAGTTTCTTTCAATTTTGTAGGAGGGATTTTCGTGAATCAACATGCTGCCTTTTCAGATTTTCATGTGACAGGAGGCAACCCTGCGGGTAACGCATCTTTCTCAAATCCAGAATATGTAAACAAAAGATTTGTGTGGGTAGGACATAGAAAGTTGAGTTAATTTCCTCTACCTATTGACAATTTCAATAATTTAAACTAAATTGTCTATATGATAAAACGGCTACTCATTTTATTTATTTGGGGAATAAACTCGATAGTATTTGCTATTGATAGCCAAAATATGGTGGTGCAGCAACTACAGCTAGCGAATGTGCATCTTAAAACGGATGTAAAAATGGCAAAAGAGTATGCAGATAAAGCACTCGCATTGTCTGAAAAAATAGGCTATATTGATGGCAGTGCAGAGGCCTATTGGTTAAAAGGACGTATAGATTTTAATAAAGGGAATTTGGCAGAAAGTGGGCAATCGTTTGAAAAAGCCAG
This sequence comes from uncultured Bacteroidota bacterium, assembly GCA_937894725.1. GTDB lineage: Bacteria > Bacteroidota > Bacteroidia > Chitinophagales > LD1 > CALAYL01. The sequence continues at coordinate 8,649 of CALAYL010000080.1, read as the reverse complement.
CCAGCTTTTTAAACGCACAGGAAATCAAAAAATGTATGCCATTACGCTAAAAGATTTTGCTGATTATCAACGTACTCGAGGACAGCTTACCGAAGCTGTCGAAACAGTGACCAAAGCTAAGCTCATCGCAATCAGTACAAAAAATCTAGCGCTACAAGCAGAGTGCGAATTGCTACTAGGTGCTATTGATATCGCCAATGGAGAGTTTCCTGCAGCTACTGACCGAACATTAAAATCGCTCAAAATATCGGAGGAAAGTACGGAGCCGCAAGGTATGGTAAATGCCTATTTACAACTCGGGAATATCAATTCATTGCAAGGCAATTTGAACACATCAAATCAGTTTTTTTTAAAGGCTTTAGAGCTAAATAAAAAGGCGGGCAATAAACTAGGTGAGGCAGATGCCAACTGCAATTTGGGCTCAAACTATCTAAAAGAAGGCGATTTAGAAAAAGCGTCAATTTTTATCAAAGCATCGATAAAACAAGCTCGCGATCTCAACTATTCGACTACACTTGCTTTAGATTTAATGAATCTAGGCTACTTAAAATTATTGAAAAAGGAATATATAGAGGGAGAGCGTTTATTGTCTGAATCAAAGGCTAAATATAAAGCTATGGGCAATGAGGCAGGAGAGGCAGAGGTGATGAATATTCTCGGTTATCTGTATTCGCTCCAGCGCAAATATGATACAGCAGAGCAGACTTATTTGACCGCCACAAAACTTGCCGAAAAAACACAAAATTACGAGTTGCTTCAAGGTAGTTTTGCAGGATTATCCTATTTAGCAGAAAAACGAGGGGATTATAAGGCCGCCTATGATTTTGAAAAGAAAAGAGATCTATGGGCAGATAAGATTTATAGCACTGACAACACTAAACAAGTGACTCAAAAGCAAATGACGTATGAATTCAATAAGATTCAAAGCGAATTAGAACGGGAAAAAAGTTTGAAAGATGAAATAATAGCAGAGAAATCAACTCGTGTACGCATCCTTGCTTTTTCTATGCTAGCTATCATCCTGCTTTCTAGCGGACTAATTTATATGAAAGTAAAATCAACTTCATTAGCCAATCATAACAAACAATTATTGGCTGAAAAGAATGCGTTTTTGGCACGCGACAATGAAAACAAGGAGCGAATCATTCATGAAGTATTGCCAGCAGAAATAGAGGCGAAATTAATCTCTGACAAGGACGAATCGAAAGAGAAATTAGTGCATGTGATGTTTATCGATTTCGATGATTTTTCAAAAAAAGAACAACTTTTTGACCCATATGATTTAATAGAACACATGGATCAAGTGTTTAAAATATTAGGCAACGTGTCCAAAGAATTTCATCTTGAAACAATGAAAACAATGATGGATGGTTATTTATGTATAGCTGGACTTAATGATGATACCCAACCTTCTTTTCCTCTGCTTATCGAAGCTGGATTTAAAATCCAAGAAGCCATAAATGATATTTTTTATAAGCGTATGGAAGAAGGCAAGCCAAGTTTTCAATTAAAAATCGGCATACATTCGGGCACCATACTTGGGGGCATAGTGGGGGTAAGAACAGTCAAGTCAGATATATGGGGCAATACTGTGCAACTAGCCTCAAATATTCAAAAAATGGCCGCCCCTAGCGAAATACTAATATCGCAAAACAGCAGCACATATATAGACGAGAAGTTGTTTAGTTTAAGTTTGAAAAACATAACAATAGGTGTCGAAACCTCGATAGTTCACTATCGTGTATCACGGCAACAGCAAAATGCAAATATAGTGGTGAATGGGGATATCACCGATGATTTTCTCAAACACTTTGAGTCGTAATCTTCATATATACACGCTCAATATCCTCATCTCTTTCCCCAATTTTAGACTTGATTTCGTAGTGAGTAAACCCTAGCCTTTCAAGTTCCTTTTTGTAGTGTTGGTGAATTTCTTCTCGTTTATCTGCTAAATTTCGTAATCCATCATCGATCCAAGGTATCGTGGGAGCCATCAAAATATAATATCTATCGTGATAAGTTTTGATTACGTTTTCAATCCAGTCAGGTACATCGCAATGCTGGTACTGAAGCCATATTTTGATAGTGATAAGATCGGTATCGAAAATGATATCGTTGACTGAAGTGTGGATCGCTTCTAATTCAGAATTGCGCTGAAATTTCGCAATCTTGATGATATCTGCATAATTATAGTTTAGTTTTTGAACATTAAGGTACTCCCGAGCATGTTCTGCCACTAGTTTCAAATTAAACTTTGTGGAAATATGAGATGCGGAGTAGCTCTTTCCGCACGATTCTGCACCTGTAAAAACAATTTTTTTCACTTGAAATTCAACTTTGGTATGATTTTAGGGTATAGATATTTAGACAGTTTTAAAAAACGGTGTTCACAAAGGATTAGCTATTTTAAGCATATGAGTGTAGCTTTGAAAAGATTAATTTGTAAACAATAAAACAATTAAAAATGAAGATTATTGCCATCACCAACCCTTATAGTATAAAGTTTGAAGAAGCTATTATAAACAAGTTATTTGCCGAGGGGCTAAGTAGTCTTCATATCCGAAAGCCAGAGTTTACAAAACAAGAATACATAGATTTTATTGAAAATATAGACGCAAAGTATCATCATAAGATTGTACTGCATCAATATTACTCGCTCACCAAGCTGTTTGATATTGACAGCATTCATATACCACACGATGAGTTAAAGAGCAAAATATCTTCTTTTATAATCAACACATTTGCCATCAGCCACGACAAAGAAATTCATAAAGTAACTACATTGGGGCATTATAAATCGCTACTTGGCAATTTTGGTGGTGCAGATGAGGCTTTTCTTGGGCCTATTTTTTCTAAAGCTGCTGCGGATATAGCCAATCCTATGATGAATCTTGATAGACTTAGCATCGCCTTAGCTAAATGCAACAAGCCTGTAGCCGCATTAGGAGGTGTTTCTTTAAATACACTTGAAACATTGACTGACATAGGGTTTGATAGAGTGGTGCTACAAAGTGCTATTTGGAAAACGATAGACCCTGTAAGTGAGTTTATCAAAATTCGCGATTTCGAAACACGACCTACTTCTTATTACAAACTCGCTGTAGTTTAAGCTACCGTCAAGCGCATTTTTTTACCTAAAACTACCGGCCAGTTTTGCGCTATGTGTCCAGCTGGAAAGTCAAAGAGTATAGGGAAATTACGCTCTGCGCAATGCTCCAAAACCATCTCTTCCACTGTTAGGCCAAAGGGAATATCATGATCTTTTAGGTCACTCATACCCCCCACTAATAAACCCGCTAGTTTATCCAGTTTGCCACTTCGCTTTAGATTGATGAGCATCCTATCTATGTGATATAAATATTCATCCAAATCTTCAATAAATAAAATCTTACCGGCACTATCAAACCCTGATCGAGTACCTGTGATACTATACAAAATCGACAGATTCCCGCCTATTACAGCACCTTCCATCACTCCTTTTCTGTTATTAGGATTGTTTATAATCGGATATTCAAATGGCTCCCCAAACAATGCTTTGCGAATAGCTTCAATAGCTTCAGCATCGGTGGTAGCATAGGTAGAAGGCATAGCCGCATGTAGCGACTGTACATAGAGTTGATTGTTTAAAAGCGAATGTAAATACGTCACATCGCTAAAGCCCACAATCCATTTTGGGTTTTTCAAAAATGCCGAAAAGTCAAGCTGGTCGATGATACGCACCGTACCGTATCCTCCTCGACCACAAAATATCGCCTTGATGTCTGGATTGTTCAATGCCTTCTGAAAATCACGCATTCGCAGCGCATCATTACCTGCAAACTGCTTATGTTCGGCAGTGGTGCTTTCGCCCAGTACCACCTCTAGGCCCCAGTGGTTGAGATTTTTTACGGTATCTACTACGAGTGTTGGATTCAACTTTCGAGCTGTACTGAGGAGCATTACTTTATCTCCATTTTTTAGGTAGGGTGGGGCTAATAGCATTTAGTTTAAAATTTAGCAGTGTTCTTTTTTTTCATTAAAATTAGAAAATACTTTTTGCATTCCTTTCTTTCGCTTTTTTTGCAACGTAAAAAGAAAAAACTAAACTGCTCGATATGAAAAATAAAGAACCCAAACGCTATACTGTCACCGCAGCTTTGCCCTACGCCAACGGGTCTAAACACATTGGCCATTTGGCGGGCGCTTATCTCCCAGCCGATATATTTGTACGGCTAAAACGATCGCAACATAAAGATGTGATATTTATCTGTGGTAGTGATGAAAATGGCGCAGCCATAGAAATTCAGGCGATGAAAGAAAATTCGACACCTCAAGCAATTATCGAAAAATACCACTATCTCACCAAATCTTCTTTCGAGTCCTTAGGCATCGCTTTTGACGTGTATCATCGCACCAGCGATCCATTGCATCACAAAACTGCACAAGGCTTTTTTACCACGCTTTACGAAAAAGGTTGCCTTGATGAGCATACCACTGCCCAGTATTTTGATGAAAAAGCCAATACCTTTTTAGCCGATAGATACATTACTGGCACATGCCCCAATTGCGCTCACCCCAATGCATTTGGCGATCAGTGTGAAAAATGCGGCAAAGCACTCAGTCCTACTGAGCTCATCAATCCGCGTTCTACTTTGAGCGATGCTACCCCTATTCTCAGAGAAACCACACATTGGTACCTCCCGCTCGATCGCTATGAGGGTATTTTGAAAGAATATATTTTAGAAAAACATAAAGACGACTGGAAGCCAAATGCCTATGGACAAAGCAAATCATGGATAGATGCAGGACTCCAATCGCGCGCGATGACTCGAGATTTGAATTGGGGAATCGATGTGCCACTAGAGCAAGCTAAAGGAAAAAAACTATATGTTTGGTTCGATGCGCCTATAGGCTATATATCAGCAACTAAAGCTCTTTTTGCAGAGCTAGAAAGCGGCCAATTGCACTATGCCTATCCACAAATCAAACACGAAGTAAAAGCAGATGATTGGAAAAAATATTGGCAAGATGAGGATACGCAGTTACTCCATTTTGTGGGCAAAGACAATATTGTTTTTCATTGTATTATTTTCCCTTTGATTTTGAATCTGCATGGCGATTATATCATGGCAGACAATGTGCCCGCCAATGAATTTTTAAATCTAGAAGGAGATAAAATGAGTACCAGCCGACAATGGTCGGTAGAGATGCATGATTATATCACTGAGTTTCCGGGCAAGGCAGATGTGCTCCGCTATTGCTTGACTTCAAATATGCCCGAAACTAAAGACAGCGAATTTACCTGGCGCGATTTTCAAACAAAAAACAACAGCGAATTAGTGGCCATACTTGGCAATTTTGTGAATAGAGTAGTGGTGCTCACACATAAGTTTTTTGATGGCAAAGTACCGGATAAAAAGCCTTGTGATACCTTAGCCATTTACCTCAGCGAACAAAAAGAAAAAATAGCCACAGCTATAGATCAATACCATTTTAGAGAAGCCCTAATGGAAATGATGAACGTAGCTCGCCATGGTAATAAACTTTTGACTGAAAAAGAACCTTGGAAAACGTTTAAAACTGACCCAGAAGCCACAGCTGTGGTACTATACGACTGTATTCAAATCATAGCCAACTTGGCTGTAATGTGCGAACCCTTTATTCCATTCACCGCTCTGAAACTGAAAGCTATTGTAGGCTTAGAGGAAGCGCTTTCATGGCCACTGGCAGGCAATGCAGGCCTTATAAAAGGAGGAACGATACTTGCCGAAAATGGCCTTTTGTTTGACAAAATAGAAGACGATGTGATAGAAATACAGCTTGCTAAATTGGCCGCTACAAAAAAAACAAATGAACCAATGGAACACAACGAAGCAACACCCGCTATAGCTCCGCAACGCGAGGAAATAGTATTTGATGATTTCGCAAAAATAGATTTGCGTGTAGGCACTATCCTAGCGGCCGAAAAAGTGGAAAAAGCAGACAAACTTTTGAAAATCGAAGTAGATCTGGGTTTTGAAAAGCGAACTATAGTGAGTGGTATAGCCGCCTATTTTGAACCAGCAGACATAGTAGGCATACAAGTGATGGTAGTCGCCAATCTTGCCCCTCGAAAACTGAGAGGAATCGAGTCGAAAGGCATGATTTTGTTAGCAGAAAAAAAAGATGGTAGCCTCGAGTTTGCTACAGTGTTAAATTCTGCACCGAATGGAAGTATAGTTCGCTAATACTGATTTTTTCTTTTAAATTTATACTAACAATTACTTAACCAACAAAAATCTCACACATGAAAAAGACATTACTCGCATGTTTTTCTACTGTCATGATAGGTTCTGGAGCTATAGCGCAATGTGCAAACACGTACATCGCTAAGTCCTTTGCCAATATTGACTCCGCTACTGTTACTTATTCCACAACCAATCAAAAGATGGTTATTTTTTGGCCTACGGGCGATGTTTCTACTAGTCGTCCACTTTTGGTCATGGCGCATGGAGGTAGCTTTGTAGGTGGCGACCGATTTGAAAACACATCTTATACTACGGCTAAAAACTTTGCTCAGCGTGGCTATGTTACAGCTACTATAGATTATCGATTGGCATCATCTCCCCTAGATATGATCAATACTTCTACCGCTTATCCAGTAGTGGTCAAAGCCATTAGCGATGCTAAGGCAGCAGTTCGTTATTTTTCAAAAGATGCCGCTACTACCAACACCTATAAAGTAGATACCAATCGTATGTATTTTGGTGGAAACTCGGCTGGTGCTATCATAGCAGTACAATATGCCTATATAGATGACACTACAGAGCTAGATGCTTCTCTCCGTTCGGTAATGAATAGCAATGGAGGTATTGAAGGAAATAGCGGAAACGCAGGTTATACTTCAAAAATCAAAGCTATTTTGAACTTTGCGGGTGGTATATTAGATACGGCTTGGATAGCTGATGCTACAGAGCAGCCAGTGGCTAGTTTTCATGGCGATGCAGACGGCACTGTACCTTACAACTGTGGTCAGGTACTCAATGGGGTTTCTCAAATAACGCTTTGCGGATCTGGCGTGATGGTAAAAAGACTAAACAATGTAGGTGTACAAAATGTATTGGTTACATACCCTGGCGATGGTCATGTGCCTTGGGAAGGTTCTGCTACAAAATTTGCTCAAGTGGATAGTGTATCTGCCGATTTCTTAGCACGCAGAATGTGCAACAACGTAGGTTTTAAAGAAATTGACAAGTCCACTTTGCTTGCTGTATATCCTAATCCTGCTAATGAGTCTATCAATGTAAATTTTGAAGGAGCAGGTCAAGTAGCTACTATCGAATTGATTGATGCTTTAGGTAGAACATTTGCTTCTATCAATCCTACATTGAACAATACTACGATAGCTACAAACAACATTCCTAATGGTATCTATTTTGTAAAAGCTACGTTGAAAGATAAAAGTACGGCTATAAGAGCAGTACAAATCTCGAAATAAATAGTTTTTTTATTGCTTACTAAAAAGCCCTCGAAAAATCGAGGGCTATTTTATTTAGTAGGTATATACTTTTACAGAATCTAAAGATAAAGTCACTAGTTTGTTTTTGAGCAAAATGGCATCTATCACCGTGCTGTCAGGTAGGGTTAACTCATCAGTAGCAAATGTTTCGGCTTGGTATCCATAAAATTTACCCCGAGTGAAATAATAGATTTTGTCGTTTTGTATCCTCATTTTATTTACCCCTATGAGCGGAAGCGTGCGAATATAATTGCCAAACATATCGAAAGTAAATACGCCAGTGGTGGGATCCGCTAAATAAAGCACTCCATTTTTTTCGAGCATCGAAGATACACGCAATACTTTATTGATACTTTGGCGTGTGCTTATACTTTGGCGAAGCAGATTACCCGCATCATCTATACGTTTGAGGGTAGCTGAGTTTTCGTCATAAAACCAAATGCCATTGGTCGAAGAATTGCATACCGCACTTATCTGCATGTAGCCATAATCATCTAAGTTTATTTCGCGCATGAGGGTCATCCAATTGTCTAAAATTTCGATAGTACGATAATCATTAAAATACACCAGTGTTTTCATCGGATTAGTCACATCGATAGAAGTGATAGGCCCTAGCCCTTGTCGTTGATGAAACTGGGTGAGACTGTCCGATGGATGTACTTTTTGAATCTTGTCTTTGCCTACGATATAGTAATAACCTAGATGATCTGCATACAAGGCATTCGCTTTGATAGCCATCGATTTTTTGAACACAAAACTAGATTCACTACTACTAAAACTGAGCAGCATCATCATCAACAGCAAAAGCAAAAATTGACTATATTTCATTATGCTGCAATGTAGGGAAAATCTTTTTGTGATGGAGCTATTATCGAGTATTCGCTTTTCGATAAACGACTACTGCACATTGTGGGTAACTGAAACCAAATGGTTATTACATTAGTAGATTAAAATAAGTAAAATGCACATAAGCACCACACGATCCTCACTAATGCCTGCACGATAGGATGGATAGGAGGATGTCAAATCCATAGACCTTCGTATTTTGTATATTTGAAAATCAAAATGAAACAAAAACATCCAAAATGCGCAATACGCAAAAAATATATTTTTTATTATCTAATCAGCTATTTTTCAGTATAAATAGAGGGTGATGAAAATAAAAACAACAT
>CALAYL010000079.1 GCA_937894725.1 uncultured Bacteroidota bacterium | reverse complement strand
TATTTTAGCCCTTTTGGCTGGAGGCTTGCTATATGCTTACAACAAGTATTTTAAACTAGTTTAGATTTAAAATGTAAAAGAGGGGGATATCAATTTGATGTCCCCCTTTTTTGTGTCTTAGACCCAAAATGTGCTTTGAAAAATTTGATACTTTTTTGGGTTAAAAAGAAATAGCTTGATCATCAATTCAAACATGATGTGTGAATAATAATCAAAGTAAAACTCATTTTTCATATTATATTCGCATGGCTAAAACTAAAAACACATGGATTTTTCTAAAAACGAAAATCAAAAAATGATCGCACAGGTTTGTCGCGATTTTGCTGAAAAAGAAATCAGACCATATCTTATGGACTGGGATGAATCCCAGACATTTCCACGAGAATTGTTTAGAAAAATGGGTGAACTAGGCCTTATGGGCGTGTATGTTCCTCAAGAATATGGCGGCTCAGGCTTTAGTTATTTTGAGTATGTAACAGCTATCGTAGAGATAGCTAAAGTATGTGGTTCTATTGGGCTTTCGATGGCAGCACACAACTCACTTTGCACTGGGCATATTTATTATCATGGTAGCGAAGAACAAAAGAAAAAATATCTACCTAAGTTAGCTAGCGGAGAGTGGATAGGCGCATGGGGACTTACAGAAGCCAATACGGGTTCTGATGCAATGCGTATGCGTTGTGTAGCAAAAAAAGAAGGTTCAGAATGGGTATTGAACGGTACAAAAAACTGGATTACACACGGAGCAACTGGCGATGTGGCAGTAGTTTTAGCTCGTACAGGAGAGTTGTTAGATTCAAATGGTATCACAGCCTTTATAGTAGAGCGAAGTAATCCAGGACTAAAAGCCGGAAAAAAAGAAAATAAGTTAGGTATGCGTGCTTCTGAAACTGCCGAAATGATTTTTGATAACTGTAGAGTATCAGAGAGTGCAGTAATAGGGGAGGTGGGCAAAGGATTTAAACAGGCTATGCAGATTTTAGATGGTGGACGTATATCGATAGCGGCATTAGGCCTTGGTATCGCAAAAGGAGCATACGAAGCATCTGTAAAGTATGCTAAAGAGCGTCAACAATTTGGTCAGCCTATCGCTGAATTTCAAGCTATCGGATTCAAATTGGCAGACATGGCGACCAAAATCGAGGCAGGAGAGCTACTCACTATGCAAGCAGCCTATTTAAAAAATGAGAAAAAGCCAATGACCAAAGAATCTGCTTTTGCTAAATATTATACCTCTGAAATAGCGGTACAGATATCTACAGATGCTATACAAGTGTTTGGCGGTTATGGATATACGAAAGATTTTCCAGTAGAAAAATTCTATAGAGATTCTAAACTTTGCACCATAGGAGAAGGTACTTCAGAGATACAAAAACTAGTAATTTCGAGAGAAATTGTAAAAGGTAATTTGTAAAAGAAAAAAAATAGTATATTTGCACACTAAATTTAAAAAAGAAAGAAAAGCATGCTTATAGTAGACACACGCGACAGCGACTCATTAGACAAGGCCCTCCGCAAGTACAAAAAGAAATACGATCGCGCGGGTATTTTAAAGCAACTACGTAAACGTCAGGCTTTCAGTAAGCCATCGGTAGTACGAAGAGATGCGATTAAAAAAGCAGCTATGACGCTTCGTTATATCAGAGAGAACGATCTATAGTCTATTCAATTTCATTATAAAGAGTCCCTTAGCTTTTAGCTAGGGGATTTTTGTATGTACTATGGGTGTTTGGATTACATACACTTTGCAATCCAAATGGGGTTAAGTTTGTTAATCCGCAGCTTGAAAATTGCATCTCAAAGGGAATATATTAAGCATTACCTTTGAGATACTAGGATTTATTTGCTAAGCAGCCTAATTTAGGCCAATTCAAAGATTCAAAGGCACAAAAAAAAGCGCCCCATTGCTGGAGCGCTTGCTTAAAAATGAGCAGCGAAGCTTATTTCAATACGTTAAATTTATATACCGAAGTTTTTGTATCACTCTTTACTCTTGCGAAATATAGACCGTTAGAAAGCTCAGTAGTATTTACAGATTTTACATTAGTTGCTTGGCTGAAAGTTTCGTTTGTTACTGCTTTTACCACTCTACCATTGATATCGATGATGTCGATAGCTACGTTTGTAGATTTTTGTACATCGAATGCCATTACGAGCTGGTTTGCTACTGGATTAGGGAACATACGGAATCCTAAGTCAGCAACTGATGGATCGTTTATGCTATTAGCAATAGAGGTATCTTTCAAAAAGAGGATTTGCGGGAATGGAGAACTTGGGATACCCAAAAACAATTTGAAAGAAGTGCCATTTTGATTAGCTGCTGTATCTACAAATCCAGAAGCACAAACAGTCACTGCTCTACCATCGATAGCTGCTAAAGGCACTAAGTATGACTTATAAAGAGCTCCTCCTGGCAATCTCAAATCTGCAACTATAGTTCCCAATGCTGTAGGAAGTGAAGAACCAATACCTGGTACAGTAGCTGTTTGGAATTTACCATACTTCAGTCCAGAGATTAAATCTACTTGAGTTCCACCCAAGTTGTAAGTCAATGATACGGTAGGTGCGTCTGTAGCTCCGTGAAACACAGTTACCATAGTGCTTCCAGCAGGTTGAGTTACTCTAGCTGGCTTGTTCAAAAAGAAATTTAATTTACGACTTTCTCCATCAGGGTTTACAGAGAATCCTGTAGTGTCAACAACTCCCGATACTACAGCTACTACGCTATCGCTATCAAAACGAAGTTTTGTAGAAAGTACTACATTAGATGAATCTTTAGGGTTTAAATCGATATTGTAGTCGAAGTCTTGGATAAAGCCCGCAGACTGGAATCCTGTACGGTAAACAAGACCTATTACTTGTTTCATGCCGCCTACATACAAATCTACCGCTTTTACTTTTGGATCTGCAGCGTCATGAAATACTTGCACTACACCGGCTACTTTTTCTGCAGGCAATTCAGCAGGAGTGATTACACCATCCGCTGTTGTAGCATCTGTTACATAAGCCATTAGTTTAACTGTGTTGGCAGAGTTTGTACCAGTTGTATCTCGAAATCCAGTAGCTACAACAAATGCTGCTTTGCCTCCAAGTGTTTTCAACGCATCTCCGTTAGCTGCGTAAGCAGGTGATGTTTGAGGAGCGCCAGCAGGAATTATATGAAGTCTTCTTGATGCTGCTGGTATAGCAGTATAAACTCCTGTTTTTCTAAATTTAACTTGTGCTAAAACATCTCTAGCTGGTTGTTGAATGGTAGTGATAAAGCTCTGAACATACACGCTATCCGCATCTACTACACCATGGTGAACGGCAGCTTGGATTTGATTTGCATTTGATGAAGAGAATTGTACTCCAGAAGTAATAAAATCAACATTTAAGGTTGTTGGCACACCTCCTGGATTAGTTTTTGTAACTGCAAGGGCAGCGGTTACACCATTAATTACCGCCACATTGTTTCCCGTAGGTACTCCAGTCACTGTTTGAGAATACAAGTCTGGATCAGATGACATTGTGCTGTTAGCGGCTTTAAGGTGAATCACTAAGTTAGCCCCAGGTATTGGTAAGCTAGGAATTGTGTAAAAATAGCCATCCTTGTATTTTACATCATCAGCTAGTTTTTGATATACACCCGCTGCGGCTACTTCAGTCCATACATCTACTGTAGCTAATGCTGGATCTGGACTATTATGGACAACAAGGAGTTTTCCTTGGGCGTTAACTCCAGTGGCAATAAGCCCCATAAAGCTAAATGAGAGAAGAATTTTTTTCATACGTATTGTGTTTTGGTTATTAAATGAATACCCCTAAACTACAATTAAATTTTTGTTTTGTTCATTTACGTACAATAAAAAATAATTATATGCTCTAAGTTTTAAACTCTTTAACAAATCTAGTAGCCAGCTGTAAGTCACAAGCAATGAGCTTTTGCAATGCCTGATTACTCGCTGTATTGAAGTTGTAATAGGTGGTTGTACAGCCCATTATCTAGTTTAGTCAATTCAAGGTGACTGCCTTGTTCAATGATTTTCCCTTTGTTCATTACCACTATTTTATCTGCTTCGCGAATAGTAGATAACCGGTGTGCAATGATAATCGTAGTTCGGTTTTTCATTAGTTCATCGAGTGCTTGCTTAACAAGCTTTTCGGATACAGAATCTAGCGCTGAAGTAGCTTCATCTAAAAGCAAAATCTTCGGGTCGCGCAAAATGGCTCTGGCAATAGCAATCCGCTGTCGCTGACCACCGCTTAATTTTACCCCTCGTTCACCCACTACAGTGTCAAATCCATCGGGAAATGTGTCGATAAACTCTAACGCAAATGCTTTTTCTGCTGCAGATTTTACTTCGGCTTCAGTGGCGGATGTTTTACCATACGCTATATTTTCTCGAATAGTACCGCCAAATAAAATAGTCTCCTGTGGCACTACGCCTATTTTTTCTCTCCAATCCGTTACATTCAAATCGCGCAATGATTTATTGCCTGCAGTAATTTGCCCTTCGTAGTTTTCGTATAGTTTAGCGATGAGTTTGATGATCGTAGATTTGCCCGAACCAGAAGGGCCTACCAAAGCTACTTTTTGACCAGCAGCTATATCTATGCTTACATCATCGAGTATCAGATGGTCGATTCGCGATGGATAGGCAAAGCGAATATTTTTAAGCTGTATAGCCCCATCGGTTGTTATTTCTGTTTTCTGATTGGGGATTGTCACCTCTTCTTTTTCTTCTAAAATCTCTTGCACTCGCTCCGATGCACCTACTGTTTTTTGAATCACAGCATAGCTTTCACTCAAACCTCCCAGCGAGCCACCTATAAATACGGTATAGAGTAAAAATTCAATCAGTTGACCAATAGTGAGTTCGTTAGCAGCCACTATCGAGAGTCCTTTGGATACAATCAACACTATCGCTCCAAACATCGAGAAAATGATAAATGATACGAAGGCTGCTCTGTATTTTGATGCGTGAATAAAAACTTTTACGACTTTATCATTGATATTTCGGTATCTATTGATTTCAAAAGCTTCGTTGGTAAAGGCTTTTACCACATCTATACCTTGAAAAGTTTCCTCTACTATTACATTGGTTTCGGCCAGTGCATCTTGAGCGGTTCGAGACAGTTTTTTGATATATCGACCAAAAAATACGGTGGCTACCATCATCACAGGTACAGTAGCGAGCATCCAAAATGTAAGACTGATAGATATTTTGAACAAAAATGGAATACACACTATCGGCAATACCAACTGTCGAACGAGCATGGCCAAGTTCATAGAGAGCGACTCTTGTAATTGCGAAATATCGTTGGTAATACGAGAAGTGAGTTCGCCCACTCGTCTGCTTTCAAAAAAGAAAATAGGCTGTGTCATGATTTTTTGATAGACTGCTTTTCGGATTTCGGCCATAGCATTTTGGCTCACATACTCAAATAGATAAATTCTAAAAAACGAAAAAAATGCCTGCACTAAAAGTGTAACGCCTAGTAGCACGCCTATTTCTTTTAGCTTGTCTTCACCCATTGCATTTCTGTTGGCGGCATCTACTAATTCTCTAAAACCCATAGGTATGATAGATACTACAGCTGTACTCGCTACAAGGCAGAGTAAACCTATGATAAAGTGCCATTTGAAGGGTAAAATGTACTTGTAAATGGATAACGCCTTTGAGAGGTCTGATTTAGAAATTGGGGCTTTTTTATCTTGAGACATAATGAGTGCAATGATAGTGATTTTAGTGAATTTGATTTCTCCCCTTTTGATATGAGATAAATGCTATTTAGTTTTTAAAGTTGAATTTAATCAGCTATTTGTATATTTGTGGTATCGTATGCAAATAAGTTTCACTACAAAAGAAGAAAGTAAGCGAGCGCAGGAGCAGGCGTTTTTAGCACTGAGTCCAGCCCAGCGGTTTATTTCTTTTTTAAAACTGATGAAGGCTGTAAATAATTTCCATACTAGAAAAAGAGAAGAGTCCACAAATTTTGTGATAGAGCGGAAGAAGCAGAAATGATAGATTTTAGCCAATTAGACATTAAGAAGGCATTATAAATCTTAAAACGCCAATACGCCTAAACTAATTGACTAATCATCAAATCGCCATAATTAACTTTTTGTTCATAAAAGAATTATAAAAAGTACGCAACGAATAGCTAAATTCGCACGTCTTTTAACTAAGAACCTAATTCATGAAATTATTATACCGATTACTTCCGATTGTTTTTTTGCTACTTTCTTGCTTTAAATCAAATGCTCAATTACCAACCAAATGTTTCGAGATACAAAGCATTTTAGTAGATGCGTGTGGGAGTCCAGAGGGTGAAAACGAGCAGGCTCGGATTTTAACTGGACCTAATCCAATTTCCTTGGCTAGTCTTACTGTTTCTTGGCCGAATAATTCATTTAATGGATGGTGTCAAAATGCAACAAGTGCAGCTAAAGTTGATTCTTTAAATCAAACTATTTTGCGCTGTGGTTGGATTTTAGAGCCACCAGCTGGGGTAATTCCTCCTTATAAACAAGTAGTTTTTTTCACAAGTTTAAATATGCTTGTTTCATTTAACTCATTTGCAAATTTGACTGATACTATTTATGCTGTTTTCCAATGTGCTGGAAATACCGCAGGGCATTTTGCAAACTATCAATCTGGAGTCGGTATAAGGACTACTACTTTTTCTTACACTGGTGGTTGTAGTGATGTGGCATCATATGATAGGTCTCAATTGGTTAGACAAAACGGAACAATTGGAGCACAAGATGGGGGAGGTGTTTTGTTTGATTTTGCTGGAAATCCTACTTATTACAACAACGGCTGTCAAGCGGCTATTCCTATCACTACTGTTTTTGCAGGAAATGATACAGCTATCTGTGTAAATGCTGATTCTTTTCAACTTAAAGGAAGATTAGAAAATGTAAAATCTCAAAAATGGCTCACTACTGGCTCAGGTACTTTTTCGCAAAGCGATTCTGCTACTACATTCTATCGTCTATCACCTACCGATGTGTTGCCCATTTCATTTTATCTCAAAGGCAATATAAGCTGTAACGACAGTATATTTGATACGCTAGTAGTTTCTCGAATCCCGAATACTATCAATGCAGGTACAGATGCGGCAGTATGTGCTGGTAGTAGTATCATCGTATTCGCTACAGGTGGTAGTGGTTACAATTGGTCGCCAGCTGCTACAGTGTCTAACCCCAATGGTGCTACACCTACACTATCTCCTGCGGCTACTACAGACTATATATTGACTGGCACACATGGGCCAGGTTGCATTGGCAGCGACACAATTCGTATCACAGTCAATCCTCAAGATACGATTTTGGCGAATTTTACCGATACTACTATTTGTCTTGGGCAGTCTGTTCAGATTTTATTATCAGGTATCTCTTCGGTGGTTTTTACTCCTAGTACTGGATTGAGTTGTTCGAGTTGCTTAAATCCCATTGCAACACCGTCTATGACTACAGTATATCAACCGAAAAGCTCTGCTACTTGTTTTGACACTAAAACTATTACCATAAATGTAGATGTGCCTACTCCTATTTCTGTACCAGTGAGTGCCTGCGGTAGTGCTACTTACAAGGGAGTCACCTACACAGCTAGTGCCACTATTTTAGACACTTTGAAGAATGTACGTGGTTGTGATAGTTTGTTGATTACGGCCAATCTCACCATCTTACCATTAATAAGAGATACGGTGCGGCTATGTATCGTTAATGGACAGAGCTATACAGCGGGTGGTGCTGCACAAACGACTACTGGTTTTTATAATGATACTTTACCTTCTTCTATTGGCTGTGATACTGTAAGGGTTACTGATTTAGTAGTAGTCAATACGGCAGTTAATAACAACGCACTCTCTGGTTGCCAGTCAGTAACATTCAATGGACAAACGTACACAAGCTCAACTGTAGTGCGAGATACTGTGTTTAGTAGCCGCGGCTGTCCGCAAACTATCACGAATACGACTATCACGATTTCTACTACTTACGTATATGGCAATAGAGCCGTATGTATATTGGCTGGTCAAAGCTATTTTGTAGGAGGAGCAAACCAAACTAATTCTGGGATTTATAGAGATACGATTGCATTACCTTCTGGATGTGATAGTGTTACTATTACTTTGTTACAGGTCATAAACACGACTACGACCAACAATCAACTAAGTGGGTGCAATCAAGTCACTTTCAAAGGACAAAATTATACAAGCTCAACAGTGGTACGAGATACAATCAAAAGTGCATTAGGTTGCGATAGTGTTTTCGTAAATACGGCTATCACAGTAAATACAAACAATGTCACAACCAATAACGAAGTATGTATTTTAAAAGGACAAAGCTATCATGCTGGAGGTGCTAATCAAACTCTTTCGGGCACTTATATAGATACCTTCAAAAGAGCTACAGGCTGCGATAGCATTATCAATACTCGATTACAAGTGATTGACACGATTCGTAATATCGTAAATGTACCAACAGCATGTGGAGCAGTGACATTTAATGGTACTACCTACACCGCATCTACTGTGTTAACGAGTAAAATACTATCTCGATTAGGATGTGATAGCGTGTATAATGTGGTGAACATTACCGTAAATCAACTACCTGCAACCGTAAATCAAGAGGCTTGTATCAACCCAGGTCAGTCGTTTGCAGTAGGTACAAAAAGCTACACTGTATCGGGCAATTATATCGACACATTGATCGCTGGAAATGGATGCGATAGTATAGTTAGAACAAGTTTAGCCTTGATTACACCTACAGCTAACACCTCCACTGTAGATGGCTGTGACACAGTGCGTTTTGGAGGAGCGATTTATACAGCTAACACTACGCTAAATAACACTATCCTTTCGGCACAAGGTTGTGATAGTATTTTCAGTACCGTGCAAATTCGTGTGCATCCTACTTATTCATACACAATCACGGCCGATAAGCCTATGCCATTAGAAGTGGGAGAGTCAGTTACACTTTCATCTAATTTTAATGGTACTTCACCTTATTACAATTGGAAACCAAACCAGTTTATCACCTCTGGCAATAATCAACCTACGATAACGGTTAGCCCTACATCAGACATCGTTTATACAATGGACTATTTTGTAGCAGATTCTACTTGCAAATTGCTCGACACATTTAGAGTAACCGTAAAGCAGCTAGACCCTAAGTTTGAATTGCCTAATGCGTTCTCGCCAAATAATGATGGGATAAACGACCTTTTCAGAGTATTAATGCAGCCTGGTTTAGAATTGAAAGCATTTAGAGTGTTTAATCGCTGGGGTGAATTAGTTTTTGAGGAAAAGGAGACCTCTTTTGGCTGGAATGGTATGTATAAAGATGTCGCTCAGCCAGTAGGAGTGTATGTTTATTATGTTGAGGTCAAAAACTTAAGTACAGGTAAAACAAATACCCGTAGTGGCAATGTTACCTTATTGCGATAAGGAAACTAGTTCAATATTTTATAGGATTGACCACCCATTGGTCTTCCAGACCTAAAGATATTTCGCAAACTTTTCTGCTCATAATCTACTTTCTTTTCGATAGTGATTAGGTTCTTTTGGTTTTTGTTTATGACTAGTGGTGGCCCTGAGAGTTTGAGTGTTTCAGCTCCTCGTTTTACCTTGAAAGTTACATTTTTGTTGTAGTTCAAATCACTGTATTTTTCAAGCAATTCATTGATGTTTTCTTTCGTTACTTTTTTATTATTGATTGCCACCAATACATCTTTTTCTTGAAATCCTACTTGGTCGAAAGAAATGTTGGAGATAAAAACTTCTTTAGACCCTTTTGAGTAGCGATACACCGCATTCACAAAGAGTTTACCCGTATCGTTTTTTAGCTCATCGTATTTCCAACCGATAGACTCTAGGTCTAAATTATAATTAATCGCAATAGTATCTTCGGTATGTTTCTTTAGAAAATCTTTGATTTCAGGATAGGAATATTTTGCCAATTCATCTATCACTTTTTCATCTTTCAATACATAATTTTCTTTAGTGCCATCTTGAAGGTCAGAGAGCAATTTTTTTAGCGTTAAACTACCTTTACTAATCTTGAGTAAGCGGAGGTCGAGCATCATAGCAGTGAGCGCACCTTTGTTGTAAAACTGCCTATACATATCTTCGTTTCCTTCGAGATAAAAGTTCTTACTAGCTGTTTCGAGTGCTACCTTATCGGCATAGTTTGAGAGGTTGATTTTATTCCTTATTTCGTTGATAAACTCACTCTCTGTAATAAGTTCCTGCTGATACAGCATTTGCAATGATAGATACTCCGTAAATCCTTCATACATCCAGCTATTAGCCGAAGGATTCATAGCTCGCAGGTTGAGTCTGCTCGTGAGGTCTGTCTGAAATTGTAGCGGACCATAGAGGTGCATCATTTCGTGAGCAGTAGTAAACATGATATCACGCTCGATTTTATACACATTGTCAGAAAGCGGAAAATAATAAAGCGAAGAGGTGGAGTGTTCTATGGCTCCAAACGCTTCTTCTGATTTAAATGGATCCGATTCGGGCAGTACATAGTTAATTAAAAATGTGTATTGACGAGTATTAAACGATTTGCAATAGCGATATGCAGACTCACATACGGTTTTGATTATTTTTACGATATCATAAGGTTTGAGTTGGTCTGTTTCGGAAAAAAATCCCATTCTAAAACGGGTATTGCCTACTAGAAAAGTCTGTACTTTATGTTTTGAATACAAAATAGGATGATCGATAAGCTGCAGATAGCCTCCTGCCACCTCTACAAAATCTACCGAACCAAAGGTATTTAGCTCGAGGTTTGAAACACCAAAAAGCGAATCGGGTTTCTCGATAGCTAGTTTGTATGGATACTCCTCTAATCCTTGTATATAGCCCACTACAGCATGCATGTTGAGCAAAAACTGAGTGCCTTTTAAAAAGCTAGTACCTATCTGTGGCAGCATAAATCTTTTGTCTGCAAAATGCCAAGTATCGTGAATGTCATATGCTATAGTTTCTAACTTACCTTCAGATAAAATCTCAAATTCATTGACCGATACTCGTGTTACTTTGAGCAATTTACCTTCGCTATTTTTTGCCTCAAAATTATCGACCAGTGCGCCAGTCTTGAGTTCGGAGATAGCTCCTGGCACATTCGATGGAAAAATAAATTTTTGTTTAATAGCCGATGTGCGAGGTATGGTGAGTGCAATATGGAGACTGTGATTTTCGCATTTATTGAGGTTGATACTCACTTTTGTAGGGTCTTTTGCACCCCAAAGCAAGCTGGGTATCATCCAAAAGCTTATCAAAAAAAAACGCATATAGATTTGACTTGTTTGAAATAAAGGTAATCAAAAATGATACAAGATACTAGCTATGCCCTTTTGTCAAACCAAAAAATGGCGTAACATTGTGTGCAAGCAACTTGGTAGTTTTTAAAAATAAAATCGATGCAAACTCAATTTATCACCTTCAACGAACAAGTAGCCCCTTATGTAGCGGCTATTCAAATCAATCGCCCTAAAGAACGCAATGCACTCAATAGAGAGTTGATGATTGAAATACGTGATACACTTAAATCTTTTGACGAAAATCCAGCTATTCGTGTGATCATTCTCACTGGTGGAGAAGCCGTGTTTGCTGCAGGAGCAGATATTAAGCAAATGGCTGATGCTACCGCTATCAGTATGTTAGAGGTAGATCAGTTTAGTACCTGGGATCAAATCAAAAATACCAAGAAGCCTATTATTGCTGCTGTTTCGGGCTTTGCACTAGGGGGGGGGTGCGAACTCGCCATGACCTGCGATATGATAATAGCAAGTGAAACTGCTCAATTTGGTCAGCCCGAAATAAATATAGGTACTATGCCAGGAGCTGGAGGTACACAGCGTTTGACACGTGCTATCGGAAAAGCATTGGCGATGGAAATGGTTTTGACAGGCAAGTTTATCACCGCAGATCAAGCGCTTAATTTTGGATTGATAAACAAAGTAGTGCCAGTAGAAGTGTTGATGAAAGAAACAATCGCTCTTGCTACTGCAATAGCAGAAAAATCACCCATAGCGATAAAACTCGCTAAAGAGTCCGTCAATAAATCGTTTGAAACATCGTTGCAAGAGGGTTTGCATTTTGAACGAAAAAATTTCTACATGACCTTTGCATCGGCCGATCAGAAAGAGGGGATGAAAGCTTTTGTTGAAAAACGAAAGCCAGATTTTAAAGGAAAGTAGGGTTATTGCACTACGATTTTTTGCGTCAATAGACCAGACATAGTTTTTGCTTTTAGCAAATAAATCCCTGAAGCCAAATCGGCTATTTTTACTTCAGTTTGAGGAGAATTCGTTTTGAAAATAACTTTACCTTCTAAGCTATAAAGCATCAGTGATTCATAGCCTTTATTAGCAGCTATGAATATTGTGCCATTGCTTGGATTAGGATATAACAGCAATTCGCTTTTTTGGATATTTACTTCTGCTATACTCACGCCTCCACATACGACTCTGCCGGCAATAGAAGTTGCCCCTGTATTGGCAGGGTCTAGCCACGGTTTGAGTTGCCTGCTTGCGATAGTGCCATTTTTATCCCAATGATAAAAAAAACGGCCATAGAAGTCTTCTTG
>CALAYL010000078.1 GCA_937894725.1 uncultured Bacteroidota bacterium | reverse complement strand
CAAGAATCACTAGCAAACGCATTGAATGTATCGCAAAAAACGATCAGCAAAATAGAGCATTGAGAATTAAAAGTATCTGATGAGAAGTTAGCGCAGATCGCTAAGGCAATGGATGTTTCAAAAGAAGATATTTTGAATTTTGAAGAGAAGTATAGCTATTTTAACTACGGCACTCATAATGGAGACACTGCATATCTCATAAACAAGGAAAATAATGAGGAGGTAAAAGACTTAACAGAAAGTATCAAAATCCTAAGTCAAAAATTGGATTCTATGCTTTCAAAGATAGACTACAACAGAAAATAGAAAGCGCCATTTTCTTTATTGTCTGATAAATAAATTAAAAACTCTGCTCAGCGCCTCTACCTCTCACTCTACCCGATGAAGTAAGTCCGTCATAATGACGATTGAGTAGATAAGTCTCAATAGACTGCAATGTATCGAGTACTACGCCTACCATGATGATAAGCGATGAACCGCCAAAGAATAGCGCAAATGATTGATCTACACCAAAAATCATAACGAATGCAGGCAAAATAGCGATTAAGCCTAAGAACAATGCACCTGGAAAAGTAATACGAGATATAATCGTGTCTATATAGTCCGCTGTTTTAGCACCAGGGGTTACTCCTGGTATAAATCCGTTGCTACGCTTCAACTCGTCTGACATCTGCGTTGGATTTACAATCAATGCTGTATAGAAAAATGTAAATGCAACAATCAAAATCAAATTAAGAGCATTATACCAAAAGCCCTTAATATCAGCTAAAGCCATCACAAAAGAGTTGTTCTGCCCCACTCCAGGTATAAATTGAGCTATAGTAGCAGGCAAAAACATAATCGCTTGAGCAAAGATGATTGGCATTACACCAGAAGCATTTAACTTTACGGGTAAATATTGACGAGCCGCACCAGCTCCAGCAGTGCTCACTTGTTGTCTAGCACCAAAAAATGCAGATGATGTAGATTGCGTTACTTGTCGCTTTGCATACTGTACGGGAATTCTACGAGTACCTTGTACTAAAAGTACAGTAGCCATCACTACTGCGATCAAGAGTATAATTTCTAATGCAAAAGCTAACAAGCCTCCTGAAGTCAAACGAGAAGAAAACTCTTGAATAATAGATCCCGGAAAGCGAGCTAATATACCTACCATGATAAGCAATGAAATACCATTGCCAAGTCCTTTGTCTGTAATTTTCTCTCCCATCCACATTACGAATAATGTACCCGTAGTAAGCACTACCATAGTAGAAATAAAGAATAATGATTTAGAAATCACGATAGCATCGCCATCCGTATTTTGAATGTAAGCTACATAAGCAGATGCTTGTACGACTGTCACTGCCACGGTGAGCAAACGAGTCCACTGGTTGAGTTGACGTCTGCCACTTTCTCCTTCCTTTTGCATTTTTTGAAACTGAGGTACAACCATAGTCAATAGCTGAATAGCAATAGACGCAGAAATGTAAGGCATGATACCTAATGCAAATATTGAAGCTCTAGAAAATGCCCCTCCTGCAAAAAGGTTTACCAACCCAAGAATCCCCTCAGAACCTTGCTTTTTCACATCCGCAATCATGGTTGGATCAAGACCTGGCAATGCTATATAAGTACCCACACGATAGATAAAAATCAATCCTAGTGTGAGTAAAATGCGCTCTCTGAGTTCTTGAATACTCCAAATATTTTTGAGGGTGTCTATAAACTTTTTCATCGTTTTTATCTTTCTTTTCTACCGCCTGCGCTGTATTGGTTATTTAGCAAAGAAAGGATTTCCAATCGGAAATCCCTCTATGTGTTTAATTATATTGATTATTGGCTTTTTTCAATTTCTATTTTACAATAGTTACTGTACCACCCAATGCTTCAATCTTTTGCTTAGCTGTTTCGCTAATGGCATGAACTGATACATTCACTTTAGTTTTCAAATCGCCAGTACCTAACACTTTTACTAGCTCAGTTTTTGATATCAAATGATTTGCACGTAGGTTTTCAATAGATATCTCAGTAAAGTTATATTTAGCTACTAACTCTTCAATTTTACCTAAGTTCAACCCTTGATATTCTACACGATTGATGTTTTTGAACCCACCCTTCGGTAATCTACGTTGCAATGGCATCTGACCTCCTTCAAAACCTTTCTTAGCTTTGTATCCAGAACGAGACTGAGCTCCTTTATTACCACGACCTGCAGTACCTCCTGTTTTGCTTCCTTCTCCTCTACCTAAACGCTTTTTTACTTTAGTAGCGCCAGTTGCGGGTCTTAAATTATGTAATTCCATAGTCTTTTATTTTTCTAAGTTGAAAATTGAATTAAGCGTTTTCTACCTTTACTAAGTGAGCTACTTTTGCAATCATACCTGCTATGGCTGCATTGTTCTCAACTATATTGCTAGAACCTATTTTGTTTAAGCCTAAAGCTTGCACAGTACGCTTAGTGCGTTCTGGAGTGTCAATAGTGCTTCTTACTTTTGTTACTTTAACCTTTGCCATGATGGTGGTTTTTTATTATTTGATTATCCTTTAAATACTAAATCTAGAGAAACTCTACGGTTGTGTGCCACAGTTTGTGGGTCACGTAGCTGAGCCAATGCATCAAGTGTAGCTTTGATTACGTTACTTGGGTTGGCAGAGCCCAATGACTTAGCCAACACGTCTTTGATACCCGCACTCTCCAATACGGCTCTCATACTACCTCCTGCTATTACTCCAGTACCTGGTGTAGCTGGCTTCAACATTACTTTTGCAGCACCAAACTTACCGTGTTGCACATGTGGTATAGTACCTTTGAAAAGGGGTACGTTTACGAGATTCTTTTTTGCATCATCGATAGCTTTTTGAATCGCTTCTTGTACTTCTTTTGCTTTTCCTAGACCTTCGCCCACGATACCGTCACCGTTGCCGATCACTACTGTAGCCGAAAAGCTAAATGTTCTACCTCCTTTGGTTACTTTCGTTACCCTACGGATGTTTACTACTTTTTCTTTGAGCTCCAGTTCGCTGGCTTTGAATTGTTGGATTGTTGCTTTAGACATGTTATCTTTTATTGAGTATGTTTCTTATGATTAAAATTTAAGCCCGCCTTCACGCGCTCCGTCTGCCAATGCTTTCACACGACCATGATATAAAAATCCACCACGGTCAAAAACAACTGACTCGATTCCTTTAGCTACTGCCAATTTAGCAATTGATTGGCCTACAACCGTAGATTGCTCTACTTTGTTGCCACTTCTTGTAAAATCTTTAGCGCGAGTAGAATAGTTTACCAACGTTGTACCAGTTGTATCGTCTATCAACTGAGCATATATTTCTGTGTTGCTTCTGAAAACAGCCAATCTTGGACGCTCAGCAGTACCGAGTACTTTGCCTCTTATACGCTTGCTGATTTTATGCCTTCTTTGTGCTTTATCTAGTGCCATGACCTTTATTTTAATTGTCGCTTTTTATTGATTATTTTTTCGATGCCGATTTACCTGCCTTACGTCTCAAGATTTCTCCTTCAAACTTAATACCTTTTCCTTTGTATGGTTCAGTCTTACGTTGCTCTCTTATTTTTGCACATACGAGTCCAAGTAATTCTTTATCAGCAGACTCAAGAGTCACCTTTGGATTTTGTCCTTTAAGTTGCTCTGCAGATGCTTTGATTTCGTTTGGCAATAATACTACCACTGGGTGAGAATATCCAAGTGCAAGCTCTAACATTTGTCCTGTCACAGTAGCACGATAACCAACACCCACAAGCTCAAGCACTTTTTTAAATCCAGTGCTAGTGCCTATCATCATGTTGTTGATGAGCGCACGATAAGTACCATGCAAAGCTTTGTGACGCTTCTGCTCTGTCGGTCGCTCTACAGTAAGCGTATCGCCATCTATCTTTACCGTTATATCTGGATCGATAGTTTGAAACAATTCGCCTTGAGGGCCTTTTACTTTTACTACATTGCCTTTCATTACTTCTACCTGCACTTTAGCTGGTATGGTGATGGGGGCTTTTCCTATACGTGACATAATTTTATGCTTTAATTGCTTTTTCTATTAATATATTTCGCAGAGTATCTCTCCACCAAGATTTTGAAGACGAGCTTCTTTATCTGTCATCAACCCTTTTGAGGTAGATACGATAGCGATTCCCAATCCGCTCAAAACTCTAGGTATAGACTTTGCACCTGCGTACTGTCTAAGTCCTGGTGTTGATGCACGTTGCAATGATTTGATAACAGGTGTTTTAGAAGCTGCATCATACTTGATAGCTACTTTTATCACGCCTTGTCCACCACATCCTTCTTCAAACTTATACTTCAAGATATATCCCTTGTCGTAAAGAATCTCTGTGATTTTTCTTTTCACGTTCGAACCTGGAATCTCTACAAAACGGTGATTAGCTGCTTGTGCGTTTCTGATTCGGGTTAAATAGTCTGCTATTGGATCGAGTACCATATCGTGGTTATTATTGAGTTGATTGAATTTTTTATTTTACCAAGAAGCTTTTGTGACACCTGGAATCTTGCCATCGCTCGCTAAGTCTCTAAACTTAATACGAGAAATACCGAACATACGTACGTATCCACGAGCACGCCCAGTCAATGCGCAACGATTGCGTAGTCTCACTGGAGATGAGTTTTTAGGCAACTTGTCGAGAAGTGATAACTCACCAGCCTCTTTAAGTGCTTTACGTTTTTCCGCATATTTAGCTACCATTTTAGCTCTCTTGCGTTGTCTTGCTTCGATCGATTTCTTAGCCATTTGTTATTGATTGATTTGCTTAAATTATTTTTTGAAAGGCATTCCTAAAAGTTCGAGTAACGCCATGGCTTCTGCATCCGTTTTAGCAGTCGTTACAAAGGTTACGTCCATTCCTGTGATTTTATTTATCTTATCGATATCTAATTCAGGAAATATGATTTGCTCCTTGATACCCATGTTGTAGTTACCACGACCATCAAAACCTTTATTGTTTACTCCTTTAAAGTCACGTACTCGTGGTAAAGATATAGACACAAAACGATCTAAAAATTCAAACATACGATCTCCACGTAGAGTAACACGCGATGCTATCGGCATGTTTTCACGCAATTTGAAATTTGAGATAGCTATTCTAGATTTGGCAGCTACAGCTTTCTGCCCAGCGATGGTTGTCATCTCTTGTACTGCTATATCCACTAATTTTTTATCTGAAGTTGCTCCATTAACCCCTTGGTTAAGGCATATTTTTTGAAGTCTAGGTACTTGCATTACCGATGAGTAGTTGAATTTTTTCATCAACGCAGGAACTATCTCGGTAGTGTAACGCACGCCCAAGCGTGGTTTGTATGTTGTAGTGCTCATTGCCAATATGTTTTTTTGACGATTTCCAGCCGTCTGTTTTAAAAAGGGATTGCAAAAGTAGCACTTATCCACAATCTTCCAAATATTTTTTGAAAAAAGTACAGTTTTTATTTCAATTAAGTTGAAAATAGCTTGTAATATAATCGATAGCAGGGTAAAATAACCATGACCACACTTAATTTACGACATAGGTATATGTACTAATTTTTACAGTTATCGTGCAAAAAACACGGCAAATCCATACACCTTAAGTATTATTTACATATCATTGCTTAAACAAAAAACAGCAAAAATGAAAAACACATCTTTCCTAATCGCAACTTGCGTAGCCACCAGCCTTTTATGGTCTTGTGCAAAAACAAATCCAGCTCCTACGACTCCTACAGCTACCACTCCTACCGTAGCCACTCCTACCGATGCATTTGGTGCATTTGTGGCGGTGAAAACGCTCACAGAGCAAAATGTACCTTTCGTTGGTATTCAAACTATTGAAATCGGTACGGCAGTTGGCGGCTTCTATTCAGCTGCAAATTCGGGTACTTGGGTCGATGGTGGCTCTCTTTCTGTTGATGATTCTATATTGACAAAACAAACCAATAACACCTATTTCTATCAAATGGGGCAATCTAATCCTACTGGGCTCAACTTTAGCTATTATACAAAATGGACTATAGGAGGCAATACATCAAACAGCATACCCGCTTTTACTTATTCTCATAATACCAATATGCCTTCATTAGGTTCACTCACGAGTGCAAAGGAAATAAATACAGCAAGCGATTACACTGTCGAAACCTCCACTACAAGCAATTCGGATTCTGTAATTTTTATAATATCTGGTCCAAATGCTTCTATACAGAAAGTAAAGGCTGGAGGCACACGCTCTTGTCTATTTACTGCTGCAGAATTGGGAACACTAGGCAAAGGGGACAATTCTGGATTGGTACAAATCGCACCTTATCGTATAGCTTCTACCACGCAAAGTGGCAAAAAATACTACTTCATTAAGGAAACAGTGTTATCTACTTTCGTAACTTTAAAGTAAAAGAAAAATCTATTCAGTAGGGAGACACGTACAGTCTCCCTTTTTTTATGTCAAAAAATCGCCAACTTTGCGGCCATGAAAGAAAAACGATGGCGCATAGCCCAAGCAGATATCGACAAAGTAAATGCCTTGCAAAATGAGCTAAAGGTACACCCCGTTTTTTGCCAACTGATGGTACAAAGAGGCGTGGATAGTTACCAAAAAGCAAACGATTTTTTTAATCCCTCCATCGCTCAGCTACATGATCCTTTCTTGATGAAAGACATGGATAAAGCGGTAGCTCGTATAAAACAAGCCATAGATAAAAATGAACGAATGCTCATCTATGGCGATTATGATGTAGATGGCACCACTTCGGTGGCTACGATGGTACTTTTCTTTCAGCACTTTTATCCAAATATCGACTATTACATTCCTAACCGATATACCGAAGGCTATGGTGTTTCGTTTCAAGGTATTGATTTTGCAAAAGAATCAGACTGCTCGCTCATCATCGCTTTAGATTGTGGTATCAAATCGATAGATAAGGTCGAGTATGCAAATGAAAAAAATATTGATTTTATCATCTGCGACCATCATAACCCTGGCGACACTCTCCCAGCTGCTGTAGCGGTTCTTGATCCAAAACGTGCCGATTGCGACTACCCTTTTAAAGAACTAAGCGGCTGTGGCGTAGGCTTCAAACTCACACAGGCACTCACCTCCGCGCTAGGTATTGACCCTAGTATCTTTTTAAAATCTATCGATTTAGTGGCGGTAAGTATCGCTTCAGATATTGTTTCAATGGTAGGTGAAAACAGAGTAATAGCATCTATAGGGCTCCAAAAACTCAATGAAAACCCCTCACATGGCTTACGCTTTTTGAAAGAATTGCTGGCACTCGACAGGCCACTTGATATTTCAGATGTGGTTTTTTACATAGGCCCACGAATCAATGCTGCTGGACGTATGCGCGATGCCAAAGAGTCTGTAAAATTGCTCATTGCCGATGATGACCCCATCCATGCTGCACTCGCAGGCGAACTGCAACGCCACAATAAAGAGCGTCAAGAAGCCGATAGGGATATTACTGCACATGCTTTAGAAATATTAGAAAATGATGTTGAAAATCTAACTAAAAAATCTACCGTAGTGTTCAATCCAGATTGGCACAAAGGGGTGATAGGCATAGTCGCTTCGCGTCTTACCGAAACCTACTATCGTCCTACCGTAGTATTGACCCAACACGAAGGAAAAGTGACAGGCTCTGCTCGCTCTGTAAAAGGCTTTGACCTCTACGAAGCCCTCTGCAACTGTACAGCATACATGATACAGTTTGGGGGGCATAAATTTGCGGCTGGTATGACGATGCTACCAGAACAGGTAGCCGATTTTAAAGTTGCTTTCGAACGAGAGGTAAGTCGAACAATTTTGCCCGAACAACTTATCCCTGAGGTCGAAGTAGATGCCATTGTTTCACTGGCTGATTTGACTGATAATTTTTACAAACTTCTCATGCGCTTTGCCCCCTTTGGCCCTGACAATATGAAGCCGCAATTTTTAGTACAAAATACTCAAGACACAGGCTGGAGCAAGATTGTAAAAGAAAAACACCTGAAACTTTCGATACGCCAAGGTGATGTAGTTATGAGTGGTATCGGATTTGATTTAGGCGAAAAATATCAACTGCTCAAAGAAGGCAATTTCGATGTAGTTTTCCAACTCGAAGTTAATGAATGGCAAGGCCGACAATCCTTACAAATGATGGTTAAAGACATTAAGCGAAATAGTACTACTTAAAGCAGTTCTTTGCGTAGTAAATTCAATGCTGTGTAGCCAGAAATTTTGATATTTTCCATTCGACCAGGAAAAAACTGAAACGTATAAGCCTTTTGCGAGTCCTTAGTTCCTACCGCCATACATACCGTACCTACAGGCTTATCGGGAGTGCCCCCATCTGGACCTGCGATGCCGCTAATAGCAACACCCACATCGGCTGATGTGGTGAGTAGTAAGCCATTGAGCATTTCTAGCACACAAGCTTCACTTACAGCTCCCTGAGTAGCTAAGGTCTTTGGGTTTACACCCAAAAGCTTTTCTTTCATAGCGTAGGAGTAGGTAACTAAGCTCCCCTCAAAGTAGGCTGAAGCCCCTGGCTCTGCTGTTATCAAATGCCCTACATATCCACCTGTACAGCTTTCTGCCACAGCAAAGGTTTTGCCTTTCGATTGATATAATTCACCTACGGCTGCAGCTAAAGACTTTTCTTTTGTGGCAAAAACGTGATCGCCTAACGTACTTTTGATTTGATGGTAAAAATCGTCAAGTATCGCTGTTTGTGCAGCATCGATATTATACCCGCTCAGACGGAGTTTGACCACCCCTAGGTCGGGCAAATAGGCCAATTTTACAAAAGGAGGCAATGCGTCTTCTATGCTCGCAATGTTTCTAGCTATGGTAGATTCGCCAAGGCCTATCACCATCATATTGCGATGTATAATATTGGGCAAGTCAATCATGGTTTTAAGTTTCGGAAGCACCCGCTCTGTCATCAAGTGTTTCATTTCGTGAGGTACACCAGGCATAGAAAAATAGATGATACCATTTTCAAAAAAACACATACCTGGAGCAGTGCCACGATCGTTTTGCAACACCTCACAATTAGCCGGTAGTAAAGCCTGTTTTCGATTCATGTCTAGAATCGCCTTTCCTTTCTTTTCAAAAACCTGAATCAACCTTTCGAGTGTAGGCTGATGAAGCTCTTCGCCCACACCGAAATAGCTACAAAGTGTAGCTATTGTAATATCATCTTTGGTAGGCCCTAAGCCCCCAGTGATGAGTACTAACGATGCTTCTTTAGCAGCACCATACAGTGCAGACTGTATGGATTCGGCATCATCGCCCACAGCTATTCGTTTGAATACCTGTATGCCCAATGCAGAGAGTTGCTGCCCTATCCATGCGGAGTTGGTATCAATAGTTTGCCCTATCAATAGCTCGTCTCCTATAGTGATAATGATACCTTTCATATTGTAGAAATTTTAAAAATTGTTATCCAAGTTGTTTCTTCTACGTGTCAGCTTCAGGTCCTTGAGCATAGATGCTTTCACTCTCAACTCTATCAAAAATTGTTGATTAGCCACAGGGAAGGCTGTCCAGTTAAAATTGAGCTCCCAACAGTGTAAATCGCGCATCACGGTGATATTTGTCAGTGTAGCTTGCTTTCGCGTAAAGTCAAACCCACTACTCACTGCAATTTTCCATTTTGGTGTGAGGTTGAAATCTATATCGCCATAAATAGTTTGTGTGACGATGATGGTATCTTTCCCACTTTGATTTACGGTAGATGAAACATTGAACGTGTAATTGGCATTGACTGACCAAGGGATATTGAAGTCGTAATACAAATAAGGATTGTACGATACATAATCGCCTTTTACAAAACCCTGATTTTGGGCTGCAGTACTCTGTTTTGCTTTGCCAGCAAATCGTGCGTTTAATGCTATACTTCCTGTCTGAAAACGAAGCGGTTGCTTGTTTTTGTTGTACTGAAAAGTATTGGTTCTTTGACCTAAACTATCGAGCGCATAAGGATCAAAAACGAGATTGAATGCGCCACCCAAGTTGTCCCAAAAACGAAAATTCCCATTAATTAAAAAAGGGTTGAGCTTGTTTTTTAATGCAGCAAAATTATAACCTCCACTGATATTTAGCCTTTCTAGGGGGGCTATCTTTTTTTCATGCTTTGCGCTGTCCTTTTTTGAATAAACCTTCATCTCAAAGTTGTTATTAAGATTGAAATTAACTGCACCCAACATACCTTGACCTGGCAAACCATAGAGCTGGCTCGATATTGCATAAGGTGAATACACAAGTGGGTCGGTATTGCTAAATTGTTGTTGAACAGATTGATAATACCCCCACTTATTTGAACCAAAATCTGGATGAAAAGCAGCCGCTATTTGTGGGGTAAAAATATGGCGAATTCCTTTAATTGCCTTGCTCTTAAAATTGTAAATACCGATAAGCTTTGTACTCAATGTAATATTAGCTTCAAAGTCACGTACACCATAAAAGCCATAGGTTGTATCATTCTTGATATACTGTGCCATTCCCGGAACGACCACCTGATTTCCATTGGGATAGATAACAGTCAAATCGTCAGTTTCCCAAGTTTTATTTTCTTTTTGAAAATACCAACGCTCTGTATATCGAAATGCAGGAGTAACGTTGAGATATTTAAATAGCGTAAATGGCGCATCTAAACTAAGGTTTTGTTGAATGCCAAAACGCATTCGCTTTAAACTTTCGCTTTTAAACAAAATAGTATCAAATGTATTGAGCACATTTTTCGCTTCAAAATTGTAGGTAATTCCAATGTTTTCATACCACTTTGGCTTGCCAGTATTGACCTTAGATTTGAAAGGTGACACACGAGACACATTGAATCGAAGAACAGGAAAAGTAAGATTAAACTGTTTGGTAGCGATATTTTGGGCATGACTTAACGAAAGTGACATGCTCAAGAATGGGGCTTTGGGGAAAACCTTTTGATAGTTGATATTTGAGTTAAATGATGTATTAAAAATAGCGGTAGTGGTATTTCGTTCTGCTTTCAAAAAATTGCTGGTTAAGAAATTGACAGATGCCGCAAAGGTGTTTGTGGGTGCCGCTCTTGAATCGAGATTAAAATTGAGAGAAAAATTAAAGTCATTTGACACGGCTGCATTAGGCAAGTCGGGATCTGAAGGAGTAGTTCTGATCCACCCTACCGACATGTTGCCATTAAATTTGTATAATTTATTGAAGCTAATCGATGGGCGTAAGCCAAAAGTACCATTGGTATAAATATCTGCTACTGCTTTAAGTGAGACATTGTCGTTTATAGCCCAATAATAGCCTCCACCTTTAAAGAAAAAACCATTACGCGCATCTTCACCAAACTGTGGAAATATGAGTCCGGAGCGTCTGCCTTGCTTCACTGGAAAAATACCAAATGGAATGTAGATTGGGGTAGGTATATCTCCTACTACTAGATTTGCTGGGCCAGTCACTATCACTTTATTTGGCACCATTTTAACGCGTTTCGAACTAAAATAATAATGGGGATGCTCAAGATTGCAAGTGGTGTACTTGTTTTTGAAACCAAACCATTCTTCATTTTCATTTCTTTTTACGGCCTTGCTTTGTAGATAAGCTTCACCTTCTTGTGTAAAGACCTCATACACTTTGCCACGCTTAGTTTTGAAATTGTAAGCCATGCTCCCAGCTTGATATTCTTTATCATTATCTTTAAAAACAGGCGTACCTCGTTTTTCACCCGTGCTATCATCTACCACACCATTGGCATAGAGAGTAAATGTATTCCAATCAAAATCTACCGAATCGGCCGACAGTGCCGTTTGCCCATAAGTCATTTTGGCCTTATTGTAGAGATACATCATCTTATTGCTGAGATCATATACAATAGAATCTTCGGCTACATAAAAAATCTTTTCTTTGATTTCGCCATCATCTTTGGTTTCAAGAGAAATAGAATCCACTTTTGTAGCAAGACTATCACTCACCACACTTATGCTATCCATTTCAACAAAACCATCGCCATGACTTACAGAATCTTTGGAGTTTGCGGCAGTAGTAGATGACACTCCTCCAAGTCGCATTTTAGAATTTTTCACACTGTCTGCCTGTGGAATGTAGGCCAAATGTGCGTTATAAGAATGTGCATTAGCTACAAAAATAGACAGTATCACAACGCAGATGGTTATAATCCACCTACGTGAAATCGAATAGCTTATGTAACTTTGAGACCGAATGACTATAAATTTTAGAATGAAAACGTGCGAAAATAATTATTTTAAACGGCTAGCATACACTATAATTGTGTGCGCAGGCGGTTTATTTAGCTATTTATCTAATGCGCAGGCTCAGCAAGGTACTGCACTAAAAACTATCGTGATAGATGCGGGACATGGCGGACATGACCCTGGGGCTATAGGAGCACATGGCAATAAGGAGGCAAATTTAGCACTAGCGGTATCGTTAAAGTTTGGTGCATTAGTCGAAAAGAAATATCCAGAAATCAAAGTTATTTATACCCGAAAAACAGATAAATTTCTTTCTTTAAATGAACGTGCAGACATTGCTAATAAGGCAAAGGCCGATTTGTTTTTTTGTATCCATCTCAATGCTGCTGAAAACCGTTCAGCCTTTGGCTCTAGCACTTATGCGCTAGGACTACATCGCACCGAAGAGAACTTAGCCGTAGCAAAGCGCGAAAATGCGGTAATAGACCTCGAAGAGGGAGGTGCTCAAAACTATGATTTTAACCCCAACTCTCCCGAAGGGCACATCATCATGAGCATGAAACAAAACGCCTTCTTAGACCAAAGTTTAAAAATTGCTTCACACATAGAAGATGAGCAAATAGCGGTAACAGAGCGCAAGTCGAGAGGCGTAAAACAAGCTGGATTTTATGTTTTGTACAAAACATCAATGCCTTCCATTTTAACTGAAATTGGATTTATTTCTAACCTCGCTGAAGAAGCGTTTTTGGCATCTGAAAAAGGACAGCAACTTGTAGCTCAATCGCTATTGAATGCTTTTACAAAATACAAAAACGAACTTGAAGGAAGAAAGGACGATGTAGCAGAGCCCAAAACAATAGTAAAGGAAAAAGAAGAAACTCCAACAAATACCCCTGCTCCTACTCTGCCATCCAAAGAAGAATCCAAACCGTCTTTGCCCGTATATACACCTATTGATAAAATAGCACAAGTAGATACCGAAAACAATGCAAAAGCGATAAGCAGTAGTGCTACATTTAGAGTGCAATTCATGGCAAGCAACTCCTATCCTAAAAACCGAAAAGAGATAGAAGCAAAATTTGGCACTATCCTCATAGAAGAGTTAGGGAATAAAATAATTCGATTTATGATTGGCGATTTTAGTGACCGAAATGCCGCCCAACTCGCAGCCCAACAAATCAGAACAATGGGTTACCCTGGCGCTTTTATTACTGCCTATGAAGGAGGAGTAAGGGTCAGCAATAAGCGACTAGCTGAGTTGCTTAACTAATCTATTTTCAACATAGAGTTGTATTTATTACGTATTTCCCTATTTTTGACTAAAACAACGCAAGCGTGACAAATCAAGTAAAGGTCGGTATTTTCGCATTCATCACTATAGTGATATTTATTTTAGGATTTTATTTTTTGAAAGGTATAAACCTTTTCTCTACCAAAAATCGCTATTACGCTACTTATAGCGCAGTCGATGGTATCTATAAATCTAGTCCTGTACTCATCAACGGCTATCGGATAGGGATAGTGAGCGATTTGTTTATCAATCCGAAAACAGGAGAAGTAGTGATAGAAATGCTCTCTGAAAACGACTTTCCGATACCTACCGATTCGCGCGCTAGCATTCAATCTACAGACCTTATGGGGGGCAAAGTAGTAGGCATTCAAATAGGCAAAAGCACTACGTATATAAAAAGCGGAGATACGCTTCAAAGCGTAGTCAAAAAAGATTTGTTTGGCGCAGTGGGTGATGCTATAGACCCTTTGATGCTCAAGCTTTCGCACACCCTACAAAATCTCGATACCGTTCTCTATAGCGTAGCTATAGCCCTCAATAAAGACAATCCTTCTAGTACCATAGCTCTACTAAACACATCGCTTGCCAATATATCAGGCATTACCCAAAACCTAGAAGCCACATTGAAATCTGGCTCACTTGATAAGAGTTTGAAAAATGTAGAATCCATCACTTCAAACATTGAAAAAAACAATGCTAATATCGATCGATTACTAAACAATGTAGCTACCTTTTCGGACAATCTAAAGGAAACAGATATAAAGCAAACTATCGACAATGCAAAGATTGCTATAGCCGAATTGCAACTCATTTTGGCTGAGATAAACAAAGGCGAAGGCACCATCGGTAAGCTCGTGAAAGACAAAAAGATGTATGAAAATTTGGAGGCAGCTACTGCAAATCTTGATAAACTACTTGTAGATGTAAAAGCAAATCCTTATCGCTATGTAAATGTATCGATTTTTGGAGGACAAAAGCGTGATGAAAAGTATAAGGCCAAAATGGAGAAACAGAAACTAAAAGCTCAACAGAAGAAATAATAACACGGATTAACAGTCTCTTTTTATACTCCATTGGCTGAATTAGTATATTTGATTTTACAATCAAGAACGCTTTGTACAAATATTTTTCGATACTATTTCTTTACATTATACCCTCTTTAGTTTTTGCTCAAGACGACAAAAAAGAGGTGGAAATTATTAATGCCGACTTACTTCGTTTTTCTGAAGTCAATGGCAAAAAACTGACCAAACTTATAGGCTATGTACAACTTCGCCAAGAAGATGTGATGATGTATTGCGACAGTGCCTTGCTAGACAAAGAGCTCAACACATTCGATGCATTCGGTAGCGTACATATCGTACAAGATACGACCCATACTTACGCTCGATTTTTGCATTATGATGGCCCTACAAAAATGGCTACCCTCCGCCAAAGTGTAGTACTTACCGATGGCAAAGCACGCATAGTGACCGAAGAGCTTTTTTACAACATGCGCGACAAAATAGCCTATTATGTAGTGGGCGGTCGAGTCTATCGTGAAGAGTCTGTTATCAAAAGCCGAGCAGCCTATTACTATACCAACTCGGGCGATGTTTATTTTAATGGTAAAGTCGATATCACCGACCCAAAATACAAACTCACTTCTGATACCCTCAAATACAATGTAAACACTGATCTCACTACCTTTTTTGGCAATACGATTATCTATAATGACGAAAGTGAAATACACTGCAACAATGGCTGGTTTGATACAAAAAGCAATATTGCTTCTTTTGGAAAAAAAACCGAAATACTTAATGGTACGCAACAGCTCAAAACCGATAGCCTTTACTACGATAGAGGTAGATTTGCGGGCAATGCCTTTAATGGATTTGTATGGATAGATAGCACTATGGGTATAGAGATTCATGCCAAAAGAGGCGACTACTACGATGAGCAAAAAAAGATGTACGCCTATCAAAACGCCTTTGCTATTTACAAGATGGACGATGACTCGCTTTTTATAGCTGGCGATACACTCTACTCTCAAGAACATTCAGCTACTGATAGTACAAAAGAATTTTCAGTTTATCACCACACTAAAATTTTTATGCGCTCTATGCAGGGAGTGTGTGATTCGCTGTTTTACTCTATGAAGGATTCAACTTTTAGATTTTATAAAGACCCTATATTGTGGTCAGATAGCACACAACTTTCGGGAGATAGCATACATCTTATCATCAAAGATAAAAAAGCCGATATGCTCACATTATTCTATCATGCGCTCATCGTTTCTCCAGAATCAAAATACTACAATCAGATTCAAGGTCGTATCGTATATGGCTATTTTAAAGACAATTCGCTCGACAGGATGCGTGTAGAAGGCAATGCGGAAAGTCTCTATTTTGGCAAAGATGATAAAGAAAAATACATAGGCGCTAACAGAGCCACTAGCGCACGAATGGCTATGTATTTTGGTGAAAAGAAAATACAAAAAGTGGTATTTATCGAAAAGCCTGATGCCGTTTTTATACCACTAAAAATGCTCACAGATACAGATCAAAAACTCGACCTTTTCAGATGGTTGATAGCCCGAAAACCAGCATCAAGAGAAGAGCTTATTTTTGGCACTCCAAAAAAACAATGATATGTCTAATAATAGTTCCCTTTTACTCAATCTACCAAACACTACTGCCCCACGTATAGCGATTGTGGGCTGTGGATTTGGGGGGCTAGCTGCAGCTCAGGCTTTGGCAGGAAAAGGCTTACAAGTAGTGGTATTTGACAAAAATAATTATCACAGCTTTCAACCACTACTCTATCAAGTAGCCTCAGCTGGATTAGAAGCAGACTCGATAGCTTATCCTATTCGCAAGATTTTTGCAAAGAAAAATGATGTTTTTTTTAGGTGGACTGAGGTCATTAAAGTTGACCCCACTGTCAAAACAATTCATACCGTTTTGGGAGACTATTCATACGACTTTTTAATCATCGCCACGGGAGCTACTACCAATTTTTTTGGCAATACCATGCTAGAAAAAAATGCTATGCCCATGAAATCGGTAGTAGAAGCATTAAATCTACGCTCGCTCTTTTTGCAAAACCTGGAGCAAGCTACCCTCACCACAGACCCTACATTAAAAAAGGCATTGATGACCTTTGCGATAGTAGGCGGAGGGCCTACGGGTATCGAGTTAGCGGGAGCTATTTGCGAACTTAAAAACCATGTGCTGCCACACGACTATCCTGAGCTAGATTTTAACCAGATGAAGGTATTGCTCATAGAGTCGGGCAAAGAGGTGCTACAAAATATGCATATCGACAATCAAGAAAAAGCAAAACAATATTTACATGAACTAGGGGCAGAAATATTACTTGAAACTCGCGTACAGAGCTATGATGGCCAGCTTATAAAAACGGCTAATGACATTACACTTCCTTGTGCTGCGATGATTTGGGCAGCAGGGGTCAAAGGTTTACCGCCCGAAGGAATTGACCCTTCGATACTGACTCCTTCACAAAGAATAAATACAAATGCGTATTGTCAGCTCGATTCGGCAAAAGAGGTTTATGTTATTGGTGATTTGAATTGCATCGCCACCGATCAATTTCCGCGAGGCTATCCGCAGGTAGCCCCACTAGCTGTACAACAAGGCAAATATGTCGCTAACCATATTTTGAACACACTAGCAAATCAAGAATCGAGGACTTTTAAATATCATGATAAAGGCTCCATGGCTACAATAGGGCGCAATAGAGCTGTGGTAGAAAGTGGCAAAATTAGGTTTGGCGGATGGATTGGATGGATGGCTTGGATGGCCGTACACCTTATGCAACTCGTTGGCTTTAGAAATAGAGTTGTAGTATTTGTAAATTGGGTATGGAACTATATCAATTACGATAGAAATATACGATTGATTATAAGGCCATTTTCGAGAGAGAAAAACTAAAGTCCCCCGCCACTATTATCTACAAACAAATATTTGATAGAAGACATAATACCGTATGCAATAAATATATAAAAAGTAGAGGTGATGAGCGTAACCCTAACCTCCATAGAATTGACAACTGACTTATCAAACCATAGATAGATAAGTCCGTACATAACTATGGCGATAATAAAATAATATAATAGGGAATACCAAAAATAGTGTGAATTTTCCTCAGTAAGCAATTGCAACCAAGGATTAAACAGCACGAAGAAAATCACACCAAAACTTGCACTATACATTGCAAGCTCTTCAGATTTGAGCAAATAACGCGATACAAAAATTAGTAACAAACTGAGCACTATTGAAAACACGAATTGAATATGAGGAGAAAGCTTTTTTAATATCGAGCCTGTAAACATTTCTCCAGGTTTTCTTAGCGTATCGTTTGTATTGGTTTCTGACATTCTATGCTGTATTGTAAATGTAAATGTAATAAATGAATTTCGATATTGATTTAATTCTCGTCATTTTCTGCAAACTCCCACATAGCCCTAATCATGCGCATCATTAAGCTCAGTACAAAATAGAATAACACTACACTCAATAAAATTTTTATAAATTCTGAATGCTGCCTTATACTTTCGCCCGTAAGTACTCTAGCAGTCAACAATAAGACCACTATCAATACTAAAAATACGCCCCACGAAGGCCATGTATATTTTTGAAACGACTCTTGAAAAATCGACAAAACATTGTTCATTAATGAATAAAACACAATGGCTACAAATGATAAAATAAAAACAAAATAGCTTTCAGCGCCTAAAAGCTTTGATATCCACATGCCCACAATCCCTATTACGATAGTCAGACCACCTTGCACAAGTGGCGTAAAAAACGATATTACATTATCCGTTGATTGTGTACTTTGATCCATGCCCTATTGCTATTAAAAAATGGCGAGTTTAGTTTCATTTATATTCGCTAGCATATCTTCTGTCATTGTGGCTAGGTCATATTGAGCCTTCCATCCCCAATCGTTTTGAGCAAGGCTATCGTCTATTGATGCTGGCCACGAGTTGGCAATATCTTGGCGAAAATCAGGAGCATAATCGATACTAAAATCAGGTAAGTGCTTTTTTATTTCCTCCGCTACTTCTTTAGGAGAAAAGCTCATCGCACTAAAGTTATAACTTGATCGATGAGATAAACAGTTAGCATCCGCTTCCATTAGCTCTATAGTGCCCCTTATGGCATCGGGCATATACATCATAGGCAGATATGTACTTTCGGTCAAAAAAGAGCAATATGTGCCCTTGGCTACTGCATCGAAAAAAATATCTACAGCATAATCAGTAGTGCCACCGCCAGCACGTGTTTTATAGCTTATCAGACCTGGGTATCGGAGCGACCTTACATCCAGACCGTGTTTTTGATAATAATAGGCGCACCATCTTTCACCCGCCAATTTACTTATTCCGTATATTGTCGTGGGCTCTGTGACTGTAAACTGAGGCGTATTTTGCTTTGGAGAGTTTGGCCCAAAAACCGCAATAGTACTTGGATAAAAAACTTTTGAAACCTGGTGTTGCACGGCTACATCCAAAATATTTTTTAGTCCCTTCATATTTACCTCCCAAGCAAGATCTGGATTTTTTTCACCCACAGCCGAAAGCAGTGCTGCCAAATGATATATCTGTACTGGCTTATACTTAGATACAATATCAGCCAGTTGAGCCGACTCCAACACATCCGAAACCACAAACTCGTCTGCTCCTTCAAGGCGCTTTGCGGGTTTCCGCAAATCAGTTGCTATAACGCTATACCCTTTAGCTTTTAAGCCAATCACCAGTTCGCTTCCTATTTGACCACAAGCGCCTGTTACTAAAACACGTTTATTCATGGCATTTTATTAATCCAATATCTCAAAAACATCATACATTTCTCCATCTATTTGTGTTACTGAAACTTTATCGACACGAGCCAATTCTGGCCCATTATGACAATAATCTATCAACTTATATACTAGATCTCTATCACCAAAAACTACTACCTCCACAGATCCATCTGGATTATTTCTGACACTTCCAGACACGCCTAAAATATCAGCTACTTTCTTCGTTTCTTTTCTAAAACAAACACCCTGTACTTTTCCTTCTATAGTTACTTTTAGACATATCATATCGCTAAAATAAAAAAGGGTTCAGAATACTGAACCCTTTTTGTAAGAAATTATTATTAATTAGAATTTCAAGATCTTAAATTCTGTTCTTCTATTTTCTTGATGTTGATCTTCGGTGCATGGTACTACCTGTGTTCCTTCACAAGCGCAATTGTTTACCAATCTGCTTTCACCGTATCCAGCAGCTATCATTCTAGCTATCGAAACGCCCCTAGATGCTATGTATTTTACGGCAGCCTCCGCACGCTTAGCTGATAAGTTTGCATTGTACTTAGCTGTAGCTCTACAATCAGTGTGAGAACTCAACTCTATTTCAAGTGTAGGGTTGTCTGTCATCACTTTTACCAATTTATCAAGTTCTTTAGCAGCATCAGGTCTGATAAAGAATTTGTCCAAATCATAGTAGATGTTTTCAATTTTAATAGCTACACCTTTCTTCACTTTTTCTAATTCTAATGTAGCATAAAGTGTAGATGGAGCAGTTTTGCCTACAGTAGTAGTAGTTGTCGAAACCGTAAGGTATTTAGTGTCAGAATCAGTCAAATCCTTAGACGCCTCGATTCGATATTGGGTATTAGGCTCAAGGGCATAATATACCTTACCATCAGCCGCTGTCATTTGAGGCTCCATTTTCTGTGTGGTAGTATTAATTAATTTCACTTTTGCCAAATCTAATGGCTCACGAGTTTTCTTGTCTAGCACGAGTACTTCAAGATTGATTCCTCCTTCTTTAACTAAAGGGATTTTGACATTTACTGGCTGATCTTTAGATTCTACAATCACTTCATTTTGCAAGTAGCCTTCTTTAGTAGCTACAAATTTATAGGTACGTCTAGGCGTAGCAGAAAAACACACGTTCCCATCTTTAGGAGTCAACTTATTTCCTTTTTCGTCTTTGATTTCATACATCGTAACCTTAGCGCCTTCGATAGATTCGTTAGTTTTAGCATCATACACATTAGCACATATAGTTACTCCTTTTTTTACAAACTTATAAAT
The DNA here is from genome assembly GCA_937894725.1 of uncultured Bacteroidota bacterium. Lineage (GTDB taxonomy): Bacteria > Bacteroidota > Bacteroidia > Chitinophagales > LD1 > CALAYL01. Next base: position 6,029 of record CALAYL010000078.1, on the reverse strand, counting down.
ATCATCATCTCCTTGTCCGCCTGGTCTGTTCGATACAAAATAACCAGTCTTATTGTCCTTATCTATGATATATCCAAAGTCATCATTATTGGTATTTATAGGAAAACCTAGGTTTTCTGGTTGAGACCATGACTTAGCACTAGCTGTAGATGAAAAAACATCCAACCCACCTAATCCTAAATGACCATTTGAAGCAAAAAACAAGGTGCCATCATTTGATACAAATGGAAACATCTCATCCCCAGAAGTGTTTATGGTGTTACCTAGGTTTTCTGGTGCTTGCCATAGCCCGGATTTATCGCGAGTGGTTTTATACAAATCCATACCTCCATATCCACCTGGCATATCAGATGCAAAGTAAAGCGTTTGTGCATCAGCAGTAAGTGCAGGATGAGCTACCGAATATTCTCTGTCATTAAAAGGCACAGCTTCAATTAACTCATCGCCCCATCGTTGCTCACTAGGAAGGTAAACTAAGCGGTAAATCTTTAACTTTACGATTTTATCGCTACTTGTCACAGGACGTTTGATATAATTACTTCGCGTTATATAAAGTTCTTGAAGTTTATCATTATAGCTAGTTGGCCCTTCATGGTATTTACCATTCGGACTTCTTCCTTTTAATATTTCAGAAGTAGTTAAATTGTTATTGGCATCAGGTGAGGCAACAAACTCTTGCAAAAAACCTGCATCTGTCCAATTGTCTTCTACTCTAAATCGACCTGGTGTGATTCTGTTTGAGCAAAACATCAACTGATTGCCAGTATAAAACATAGGACCAAAATCTGAAGCGGATGAGTTGATAACAAGGTTTTCAATAGTATATAAACCATTATCTACGCTCAAAGAAGATACTTTGTCTAAACCAGAAATACGCTCTTTTATACTCTCATCCATTGGTGCAGTAGCCAAATATGATTTATAAGCAAACTTAGCCTCAGTGTATTTTTGATTAGCTCTCAACGCTTCTGCATAGTACATTTTGTTTAGCGGATTTGTGGTTTGATCTTGAGCTAATAGCTTATACCAAGATTCCGCATTTTGCCAATCGTTTAATAGTCGATAGCAATCTGCTATTTGTTGGCGAACATATGTCTGCGAACTATCCTTCTTTATTGCATTGCCGTAGTAGCCTAATGCTTTTTTGAAATCAAATTGCTTAAAGTACATATCTCCTACTTTTGTGTTAGCATTTTGACCATACGCATGTAGGGCTGCAAACACAAATGCAATTAAGATGGTTGTATATTTTTTAGTCATAGCTAAGTAAGTTTATCGTTGGTGTCTATTAGAAATATTTTACGTAACGTGGTGTTACAAATCGTTTTTTATCATACCAGAAATCATATCCCAACATAATTTCGTGACTTCCAGCTTGATATTTTCGCAAATCGGTAACTGCATATTGGTATGAATAGCCAACTCTTAATTGAGGGGTTACTTTTCCTTCTATCATACCAATCACACTTTCAAGATTAAAGTTTTTCCTTTTTGTGCCAGCAGTGTTGAATTTTTCACCACCTGTTTTTGCAGTAGCAGCAATCCAAACTCTATCTATAAACAACAATCCCAAGCTAAAGTCGAAATCTGGTATATTCTTAACTAATCCTGATTGATAACGAAGTAAGAAGGAAGGCTTTACTTTAACGATACTCGCATCTTTGCCAAATACATATCCCGCAGTAAGCAAATAGTGATTATACAATCTTGATATAGATTGATTGTCTTTTACAGACTCTATTTTAAACTGCTTAGCCAAAGAACTTGGTAGTAAGTGAGGCACAGAGAACCCTACATAAAACCGCTTACCATAAAGGTATGTTCCAGCTCCAAAGTTAGGCAAAAAGAGATTTCGATTTTGAGAATATACATTATCCACCACATTAGGATTGTTGGCATCAAAGGTTACTCCTTCGGACAGTCTATTTTGAAACCAAGCCAAAGAAGCTTGCACACCAATCGATAATTTTATATCGTCAGTAATACGTATTCTATAAGCAAAAGATGGTGTAAAGGTCATTACATTAGTAAGACCTAATCTATCATTTGAAATAGTGCCTCCCAACGCATAGTGGTCATTTTTTAGTGGCGAATGCACACTAAGATTAGCTGTACGAGGAGCTCCATCTATACCTACCCATTGATGTCGATAGATTGCAGTTGTGCTTATCACTTCATGACTACCTGCATATGCTGGATTGAGATACAACCCATTAAACATATACATGTTATACTCTGGGTCTTGTTGAGCTTTAACTAAGTAGGTTGTTAAGCTAAGCGCTAAAAACAAGGTTACTTTTTTCATATCTATTTTTTTTAAAAAGTAGCTCCCAACCTACGTTGGGAACTACATTATTTATTGATTTTATTGTCTTTGTATCACTACAAATTTAGCATCTGTCTTACTGGTTCCATCGTTGTAGATGAATATGTAGTAGTATGTTCCATCAGGCAAATCTGTACCAGAAAGGTTCTTTCCATCCCAATCATTCTTGTACCCTTCACCACTTCTCCATACTTCATCACCCCATCTGTTGTAAACTTTCAATACAGACTTAGGATATTTGTATGCACATGGCAATTGGAATTCATCAAATTGTCCGTCACCGTTCGGAGAGAACGCATTAGGGAAGAAGCAAGGATCAGTACCTAACACATCTACAATTACAGTTGCTGTATCGCATACTATCACATTTTGTATAGTTACGCAAACTACGTAAGTGAATGTGTCCTTACCAACATATCCAGGCTTAGGTATATAAGTGATGGTTCCGTCAGGATTTACCGTCACCGTACCGCCTTGTGTTGGAGGTGTATTGATTGTTACATTTACCTCTGTACCAAATGGCAATGTATCATTACCAAGTACATTGATAGTTATGATACCATCTTTAGGTACACTTATAGTATCATCAACCGCTACAATATGTGGCTTATCGCAAACATATACAATCACGAAGGTAGTATCCGTTTGAACTGGCTTACCATTATCGCTAAGTACATATTTGAAGGTATCAATACCACAGAACCCGCTATCAGGTGTGTAGGTTACTGTACCATCAGGATTTAACGTTGTACTTCCATTCGATCCAGGGAACACAGTAGTTACAAAAATACTATCTCCTGTAAACACATTACCTGGTTTAGGGCCATATGTATCGTTACCTTTTACATCTATCACCACAGGCGTATTTCCAGGTGTATAAGCTGCATCAGGTACCGCATCTACAAACTGATTTGGATCTATAGGATAAACCGTAATGATAGCAGTATCTGTATGACACTTCACTGGTATTCCATCATCGCAGATAGTGAAGCAGAATGTATCTTCTCCAATAAAGTTTGAATCTGGCGTGTAAACAAAACATAGTGGGCTAATAATAACCGCAGTTCCATGTAGAGGCTTACACAAGCTACTCAAGTAAATTGAATCTCCATTTGGATCATACACATTAGCATCCAAACAGATGGTATCTGGTGTATTCACTGGAGTAGAATCCCTTACAGGAGTTAAAATCACTACTGGTGCATTGTTCGTACAAGAATCTATAGAGATAATAAACAATCCATCGCCACAAAGACTAGGAGTACCGTTATCACATATCACATACGCAATGGTATCTTTTCCTAAGTAACCTGAACCATTTACGGTATAAGTAATCACAGATCCGTTTCGAGTAGCTGTTCCATGATTAGGTACCGTGTTCAATGTGACTGCTATAGCATTGCCATCTCTATCAAAGTCATTAGCGATCACATCTACTGTTACCGATGTCACCCCTTGAGCAAGACAAATCTTAGCAGTGTCAAGTATCGCAGTAGGATGGAAGTAGTTACAAGGTTTGTTACCAATGTTTATGGTAATCAATCCTGTATCTGTCAATCCACAAATATTCGTTATAGCATACTTAAATGTATCTACCACGTTCTTGGTGCTTCCATCAGGTGTGTATCGAATCGAATCTCCTCCAGCAGTTATCACGGTTGTTCCGTAAACTGGATTAGATACAATGGTGATTGACCCTCCGAAAGTATTGATATCATTCAATGTCACTGGCAATGTCTTATCGCAAGCATAGCCTGAATAAGTCACATCAGGTACTGCTATAGGTGCAGCGCAAACTGAATCAACTTTTACGAACACATAAGCCGTGTCACACAATACTGAGGTATCGCATGTGATGCACAATACATATTTCATAGTGTCAAAGCCTATAAAGCCTGCATTCGATGTGTACTTAACAGTGTCTCCACTTACTGTTACTGTTCCATGGCTTGGACCACTTACTACAGATACCGAAGTAGGTACTGGTGAGCTAGTGATAGTATCATTGGTCAATACCAATACATTAACAGTTTGAGAAGGCATCGTATAAGTGTAATCATTCACCGCTATTGGATCCACACACTTACAATCTACAGTGATGTTTACATTAGCTGTATCAAATCCGCAAGTATCGCTGATGATATACTCTAAGTAATCAGTACCACAATACAATGGATCTGGTATATACACCACCGTAGTATCATTAATTACGTGAGCAGAACCATGTGCAGGTGCAAGACTAATACGTACAAGTTGTGGATAGGTCGTCTTGTAAACATCGTTTGCTATCACCTGAGCTGTCAACGTATCTCTCTGAAGCATAGTAAAGTTGTCATCACGCGCTATTGGCTTAGTACAACAATCTACAAATACATATACAGTAGCGGTATCTACAGCACCCAATGTATCTTGGATCACATATCTGAATGTATCTATCACATTACAGTTGCTTCCATTTGGTGTGTAGGTTATCGTACCGTTAGCATTAATAGTAGCATTACCGTAAAGAGTAGGTACATTCGTAGTTCCTGTACCACCATTTCCAAGTATGTTAATAGGGCTAAACGCATCTGACTCAGGATCCCAATCATTACCTTTTACATTGATAACGAGAGGAACTGTTACCCCTGTGAGTGAAGTATCATTGGTAGCTTGTACAGAATTCGGCACATAAATGACTACTGTAGCCGTATCACACAATACTGGTGAACCATTGTCACATATTATATACGTGAACGTATCAGGGTTATTCGCATTAGGACCTCTTCCTGGGCCAAAGTCTGGTGTGTACGATATTGTTCCGTCTGGATTTAACGTTGCAGTACCATCCGCTGGAGGAGTCAATACCGAAGAAGTATAGATAGAATCTCCATCAGGGTCACTGTCATTTGTTAATACAGTTATCACTACTGGCACACCATATTGAGTGCTATCAAAGTCATCAGTAGCTAGTGGCGGTCTGTTTGGATTCAAGCTAGGGCTATCAACAGAATTAATAATGATAAACGCCCATGCAGTATCACACAATGGTCTTGGAAGATGTGCTGCATTTGTATCACAAATCTCATACCGGAACGAATCAATTGTAATTCCCACAGGGTATGTTCCTGTGCTAGGATCGAAGCTTACAGTTCCATTTGCATTTACAGTTACTGTAGCACCATAAGCAGATGTTGGTCCTGTAAGTATCGTAGGTAAAGTCAACTGATCGCCATCTGGATCTATATCATTTGCTCTAACATTGAGAATAATGGTCGTAGCAGTGTCTGTTACTCCATAATCAATGTTAGCTATAGGAGCATGGTTCATTGTATCGTTAGTGAAATCAGTAACGTTTATATAAACCCAAGCTGTATCACAAAGTACGTGTACTGGATAAGGTGAGTTATCACAAACCACATATTGGAAGCTATCCACTCCTACATATCCATTGCTCGGTGTATAAACACCTGATCCACTTCCTGTAGGTGACCATGTACCATTCGATGGCCCATTTCCACTTGGATATGAATATGTCAATGGATCTCCGTTAGGATCAGTAGTAGAAGTTGCTACGTTTACGCCAATCGGTGTGTTGATAGGTGTAGTAGTATAGATATCATTTGCTACTGGTGGTTCATTGATTGGATTTACTTTGATTACAACTCGAGCTGTATCACAAACTTGTGGCATGCCGTCATCACATACACAATACATAAACGTA
>CALAYL010000077.1 GCA_937894725.1 uncultured Bacteroidota bacterium | reverse complement strand
CTGCTTTTTTTTGTCTCCAAAAACAGGTTTTATGACAATTAGATGACAATTGAAAGTTCATACTGCCATAGCCTTATTATATATTTGGCATGTGAAAAAGATAGCTGTCAAAAGCCTACTTATATTTCTTTTAGTTTTCGTTCAAAACGGGTTTGCGCAAACGGCAAACAACGATAGCATTTTGATGCCCGCACCTACCTCCATTTTCAACGAACAAGAATTTTCGGATGTAGTAGTGACTGGCCAATACGCTCCCACCTCTTCAAAAAACGCAACATACAAAGTTAATGTAATTTCGAATACCGAACTAACTACTCGCGGAGTAACCAATCTACGCGAAGCGCTCCAAAACCAAGTAGGTATCGACCTAGCACAAGACAATGTATATGGCAGCAGCGTGAGCATCAATGGCATATCGGGCGAAGGGGTCAAGATATTAGTAAATGGTGTGCCGATGGTAGGTAGAATAGATGGCAAAATCGACATTTCGCAAATCAATCTCACCAATGTAGAGCGAATCGAGATAGTAAAAGGGCCTCAATCGGTAATCTATGGTACCGATGCGCTAGGAGGAGTGATCAATATCATCACCAAGGAGCAAAAAGACGAATGGAATGTAACGGCAAAAGGCCTATATGAAACGGTAGGGCAGTACAATTTTAGCGTGGGTGGAGGTTTTAAGAAAAAAAATTGGAGCTTTTCAGCAGATGCAGGCCGCAATTTTTTTGATGGATACTCCCCAGTAGATACTTCTAGAAATAAGCAATGGCGACCAAAGGAGCAGTACTTAGCCAATCTGCGAGTAGGTTATCAAAAAAACAAACTCAAGACGTGGGTAGAACTTGCCTTTTTTAGAGAACTGATGATAGACAGAGGAGATATTAGACCTCGCACTACCCAAGCATTTGACACCCATTTTTTGACTTACAGACCGGGAGCTACCCTAGGCATGAGCTATGCTGCCAAAAAAGATTGGCAGATAGACCTTACGATGGGCTACAGTGGTTTTGTCCGCTATATCAATAGTTATGTAAAAGAAATGACCACCCTCCAAGAAACACTTCGCCCTACCGAAACTCAAGACACTACAGTATTTCACAATATCAATATCCGCCCTGTAGCACTCAAAGTGTGGAAAAAACATGCCCTAAAATTATTGACTGGATTTGAGATAAATCACATCTGGAGCACACAAAATAGAATATCGGGAGGATCAAGAAATATGGGCGACTATGCCATATACGGTTCGATGCAATATACAGGTGTCAAAAACCTAGAGCTACAGCCAGCCCTAAGGGTATTGTACAATACTCAATTCAAATTTTCGGCTATACCGTCATTCAATATAAAATACAATGCGACAAAGTGGCTCACCATTAGAGGCACCTATGCTATGGGCTACAGAGCGCCTTCGCTCAAAGAGCTTTATATCAATTTCAAAGATAGCAACCACGACATCAACGGAAATGAAAATCTAAAAGCAGAATCATCACAACATGGCGGGCTATCGATAGAGTTGTCGCATCAAACAAAAAAGACCAGTCTTTCCCTTTCAAACAATTGGAATTACAACTACATTACCAATAAAATAGACCTAGCGATACAAAATCCTAATTCGATACCCATGGCGTATCAGTACTTCAATATTCGCAACTATACTGCTTTCACGGGCGACCATGAATTTCAAGTAAAAGCAAAACGCTTTCATGTAGGCGTAGGAGCGATATACCAATATAGCCGAGTAGCTACCGATACCAAAACTACGGCCAATAGCCTATGGAGTATAGACTACACCGCCAAAGCTGGTTACACTATACCAGTAGCCGAAATAAGCTTAGATGTGTGGTACAAATATACAGGCAAAAAGCTGCTCTATGTGATGAATAATAGTGTGCAAACAGGCACACGCAATGGATTTCATCAGCTAAACATATCGGCATCGCATGGCTTTTGGAAAGAAAGAATAGTGCTCACTGTAGGTGGAAAAAACTTGCTTAATGTGCGCAATGTACAATCCGATAATGTGAGTGGAGTAGGGCATAATTTTAATGCAAACTCCTCACTGGTAGCCTGGGGCACCACTTTTTTTACTTCGCTTAATTTTAAATTTTCAAAATAAACATGACACCACAAAACAGTTTATTTACTTCACTACTCTTAGCCTTATCGCTGCTCAGCTTGAGTAGCTGTTTTAAAGAAAACACCATAGCGCCTCTCGACCTATCTACACAAGGAAAAACATTCACCGCAGCAATGGGGCCAGATTATATTCCACAAATGTATTTTAATCTCCAAACGGCTGAGTTTGTATCGCATCATAGTCGATTTGAATATGATTTAGTCTTTGACTGTCAAGACAATAAGTTTAACATTTGGCTCAATGGTGCAAAGTTGATGCAAGCCATCCGAACGAACAAAACAGATTTTGATGCTGTAGTACCCAAAGATACGCTTACAGGCAATAAGCGAGTAGAATTTAGCTATGGAATACCTGATTCTGCGGCATTAGGCACTTGGGGCAACTACCCAAACTCAAACAAAGAAGTCTATTTAGTTCAACTAGGAGTAAACAATCAAGGAGTAAGTCTTGGCTATAGAAAACTCCAAATATTAGATTATACCACTGGCTATAATATCAAATATTCACTCCTCGATGGAAGTGGTGTAAGAGAAGCATTCATACCCAAAGACAACAATCGACAATATGTTTTCTACTCGCTCACCGACCATTTAGTCAAAAATTTAGAGCCCGAAAAGGATCAATGGGACTTAGTTTTTACCATGTATAGCACCTATTTTTATAAAGAAAAATTAGCCTACATTGTGAATGGAGTACTTACGAATACCACACGTTCACAAGCCTATTTAATCGACTCTACGTCTAGCTTTGAGCGTATTACCAAACAGCAAGTGGACATGTCAGAGTTTAACAACCCTAAGCGAGACGGTATAGGCTATGAGTGGAAAGCCTATGACCTTAATGGCGGTACAAACTCCTATGCAGTCAACACAAAATACAACTACATCATAAAATCAGACAACCGATTATTCAAATTGAGAATGTTGGATTTTTATGGTACCGATGGCTCTAGGGGCTATCCAAAATTTGAATACCAAGAATTGAAATAAATATTTTTAAATTTCTCTATTCAAATCAAATTTCTCGAGATAATCGGCAACACGCTTTACAAACATACCGCCCAATGCGCCATCTACTACACGATGGTCATAAGAATGGCTTAAAAACATCATGTGGCGAATACCGATGGTGTCTCCTTCTGGAGTTTCGATTACAACTGGCTTCTTGCGAATGGCTCCTACCGCTAGTATGGCCACTTGAGGTTGTAATATAATAGGCGTACCCATCACATTACCAAATGTTCCTACATTCGATAGGGTAAAAGTTCCTCCCTCGATTTCTTCTGGTTTGAGCTTATTGGTACGTGCTCTCTCAGCTAGGTCATTCACCTTTTTCGCCAATCCGATAATATTGAGCATATCGGCATTTTTGATTACAGGTACGATCAGATTGCCACTAGGCAAAGCGGCCGCCATACCTACATTGAAGTCCTTTTTTACGATAATTTTATCACCATCTACAGAACAGTTTATCATCGGGAAATCACGCAATGCTTTGACTACCGCTTCGATAAAAATAGGCGTAAACGTGAAATTTTCGCCATACATTTTTTTAAATTTATCTTTGATTTTGTTTCGCCAAAGCACGAGATTTGTCACATCAGCCTCCACAAATGAGGTGACGTGAGCCGAGGTCTGCTTAGATATCACCATGTTTTTGGAAATAAGCTTACGCATTCTATCCATTTCTATGATTTCGACATTGCCGCTATATGATTTAGTAGCTTCAATTTTTGGCGGCTCAATTTGCTGTTCTTGCTGTACTGGCGCGGTAGCGATTACAGTGGGCACTATACCATTCTTTTTGTTTTCTATGTATTGGAGTATATCTTTTTTGGTTACTCTGCCTCCCTGTCCAGTACCAGGCATAGTTTCAAGTTCGCTGAGAGCTACACCCTCTTGACGTGCTATATTTAATACCAATGGAGAATAAAATCTATCGCCAACAGGTGCAACTACAGTCTGCTTTTGAGCTGAGGGTGTAGCTACAGAAGAAGCTACCGCCACGTCTTTTTTCACCTCAGGAGCTGGAGTAGATGCAGCAATCAATGTACCCCCAGCCGATGTTTCTATGAGTGCGACAACTTTACCTACTGCTACCACATCATTTTCATTAAACAAAATTTTCTGCAATACTCCTGCCACAGGCGAAGGCACTTCAGAGTCCACTTTATCAGTGGCTATCTCTAGTATTGCATCGTCTATATTGATGGGGTCACCTTCTTTTTTATTCCATTTCAAAATAGTAGCCTCGGTGATACTTTCACCCATTTTGGGCATTATGAGTTCATATTGAGCCATATGGTGCGGTTTGTTCTGTGAAGTTTATTAAGTCGTTAAACTATAAAAAATTATTGAAATGCGCTGATTCCTGTGATGTCTTGCCCTGTTATCAAAAGATGGATATCGTGTGTGCCTTCATAGGTCATCACTGTTTCGAGATTCATCAAGTGGCGCATCACCGAAAATTCGCCTGTGATACCCATTCCGCCTAGCATCTGGCGTGCATTACGCGCCACTTCGGCTGCCATTTCGCAGCTATTTCGCTTAGCCATCGATATCTGTGCGGGAGTAGCTTTGCCTTCGTTTTTCAACACACCCAATCGCCATACCATCAACTGCGCTTTGGTGATTTCGGTAATCATCTCGGCTAGTTTTTTCTGTTGGAGTTGAAACCCTGCGATAGGTCTACCAAACTGGATACGCTCTTTAGCATAACGCAAAGCTGTGTCGTAGCAATCTAATGCTGCCCCAATAGCCCCCCAAGCGATGCCATAGCGTGCACTAGAGAGACAAGTTAACGGCCCTTTCAACCCTTCAATTTCAGGAAATAAATTTTCCTTTGGCACTTTCACATTATCAAAAACAAGCTCTCCGGTGATAGATGCTCGCAAAGACCATTTGCCATGCGTAGTAGGCGTTGTAAAACCTTCCATACCTCGCTCAACCACTAATCCACGGATTTTTCCCGCTTCATTTTTTGCCCAAACCACCGCTATATCCGCCAATGGTGAATTGGATATCCACATCTTGGCGCCATTCAAAAGGTAATGGTCGCCCATATCTTTGATATTGGTTTCCATACCCGCAGGGTTAGATCCATGATTGGGCTCTGTGAGACCAAAGCAGCCAAAAAGCTCGCCTGTAGCCAACTTTGGTAAATATTTTCGCTTTTGTTCCTCACTACCAAACTTGTAAATCGGATACATCACCAGCGACCCCTGTACCGATGCGGTAGAACGGATACCCGAATCGCAACGTTCCAATTCTTGCATGATGATACCGTAGGAAATTTCATCCATACCCCCACATCCATATTCTAAAGGAAGCGAAGGTCCGAAAGCCCCAATAGCGCCCAATTCTTTAACAATGTGTGCAGGAAAAGTAGCCGTCTGCGCACACTCCTCGATGATAGGACTCAGATTTGATTTTACATACGAGCGGATACTCTCTCGCACCAATTTGTGCTCCGTAGTGAGTAGGTCATCTATATGGTAATAATCGTGATGTTGATATAAATCTTGCGACATGACTTTCTAATTTTGATGGCAAATATACGATATGCCTTTCAAATAGAAAGGATGAGAAATAAACAATGGAAAGAAGGGGAATGTTTGCTCGCATTTTAATATTAAGAATTGTGCTCCAATATTGTTCTCTCTTCTATCCTCAATACAACTTCTTTTCTTGCAAATAAAAGAATCCTCAATAAGTGGTAAAAATTTCTCCATCCACTTTTAAAGATATTCCTATTTTTCTTGTAGGTTTAAACTAAGCTTATTAAATTAGAAAAATATGACTTCAAATTCAACCCAAAAATGTGTTCTCGCTATAGATCTAGGTTCTAGCGGGCCTAAGGTATCTATCGTAAATCAAGAGGGCGAAATTGTAGCCACTCGCTCGGGACATTTTGATAGTGTGTATTCACAAAATGGGGTAGCTGTAGAGCAAGATGCTGAAGCCTGGTGGACACAAATTTTGCAGTTGGCGAAAGAAGCCATAGATGAGTCAGGAACAGCCAAAAACATTGTAGCTATTGGTACTTGCTCGCAATACTTCACCTCTGTACCAGTAGATAAAAATGGAAATGCCGTACATAATGCCATTATGTGGGAGGATGCACGCGCCAGTCCACATATCAAAAAAATAATGGGTGGTTTTCCGTCTATTTTAGGATATAATGTGTTCAAGCTTTTACGTTGGTTGTATAAGGTAGGCATTCCTCCTATCCTATCGGGCGTAGATGCGGGTAGCCACATGCTTTTGATTAAAAACGAACTACCCGAAGTTTGGAAAAAAACGTATAAAGTGCTAGAGCCATCGGATTTTCTGAGTCTTAAACTTACTGGCAAGTTTCATACGAACGAAAATACAGGATTTGCCTACTCCCTCATCAACAAAGCTTCTTGGAGCAAGGGTCATTTTAATAAAAAGCTCATTCAGTATTTAGGACTTGACGTAAATCGTTTTCCAGATATTTTGCCAGTAGGTGCAGACC
>CALAYL010000076.1 GCA_937894725.1 uncultured Bacteroidota bacterium | reverse complement strand
AATTGAGCATGTGGGAATGAGATGATTTATTGATTAGCATATTAGCAGATGAAGAATTCAATTAAGCATTATGGGATGGAAAATTTAGCATTACGCTTTTGCAAGCTCAGCACCTGAGTGGTCGAAAAGCAAGGGGGACGAAAAGGATAGACTAAAAATTGCATTTATGAATGAGATAAAAACAATAAGCGTTTGTGGAGCGGGTACGATGGGTGCTGGAATAGCACAAGTTTTTGCGCAGTATGGATTTGAAGTTTATCTCTATGATATTAATCAAGCTGCCATAGTTGGGGGCAAATCGAGTATCGAAGAGAATTTAAAAAGGTCGGTCGAAAAGGGTTATATCGAACAATCTGTAGCTGACAACACATTGAAATCGCTCCATTTTACAACAGATTTAAAAATGATGAAAGCAGATTTGGTAGTCGAAGCTATTGTCGAAAAAGTCGACATAAAACAATCGCTTTTTAAGGAGCTTGCTAAGCTGCTTTCTACCGAAACAATTTTTGCATCCAATACTTCTTCGCTTTCTATTTCTGCATTGGCAGCAAGTTTGCCAAATCCTGCAAGAGTAGTGGGTATGCACTTTTTCAATCCAGCTCATATCATGAAGTTGGTGGAAATAGTACAAGGTGCTAGCACAGATCAAACGATTATAAATACGCTAAAAGAGCTGTGTATCAAAATCGGCAAAACGCCTGTGGTGTGTAAAGATTCTCCGGGGTTTATTGTGAATAGAGTAGCTAGGCATTTTTATGTAGAGTCGCTTCTGCTAGCCGAAGAAAAAGTAAGTACAGTCGAAAATATCGACAAGCTTATCGAAAGTGTAGGTTTCAAGATGGGGCCTTTCAAGCTGATGGATGTGATAGGCAATGATATTAACTTTGCCGTTACTAAATCAATATATGATGCCTTTCAAGGTGCTGCGAAATTTAGACCTTCAAGACTACAAGAGCAGAAGGTCCTTTCTGGTCATTTAGGAATAAAATCAGCAAAAGGCTTTTATGACTATAAGGTGAAGCCCTAGCTTATCATAACTTTTAGCGCATTGGGGATTATTTCCATTTCAAAAGGGCCAGTACCAAACAACTCGCCATCGGCTTCGAGAAAAACACTTTCGGTATTTTCTACCGCTTCTACCTTTAGTTTCTTAGTATGCCAAGTATCCACTTTTTTGAGATTGACTAAATCGCCCGTAAAGAGTTTGGGTAGAAAACGAATCACTTCTCCTTTGGTAAAGTTTTTGGCGAGAGTAATACCAAATCCACCAGTATCCATCACTGCATGAGGAATAAGTTTCATACCACCACCGCCATATTTTCCAATACCTGCTATACACATGTATGCTTCAGCTTCGATTATTTTTTCATCTGAGCTGATTCGGAGTGTAGGTTTTTTATATGAAAAAAGACACTTGACCATGCCTAATAAATAGGCAATTTCACCATATTTTTTGTAAGGGAGGGTATTGGCCACCACGTACGAATCGAAGCCAACACCAGCGAAATTGACGCAATAGCGTTGTTTCTTTTCGCCTTTATCAAAATAACTAATCAAGCCCACATTTTGCAACATTGTTTTTTCGGCTTTAATAGCCGCTATTGCCTTATCAAGTTGCTTAGGCATACCGCTGGTTTTGCGCCAGTCGTTGCCAGTACCCATCGATATAAGGGATACGGTGATGCGTGTGGGGTCAATGGTTTTTTGGGTCAAAATACCATTGGCGATTTCTTGTAAAAGTCCATCGCCTCCTACGGCTATGATATTGGTAAATCCTTGCGCTATGGCATACCATACGAGCTGCTCAGCATGGCGTGGTCGCTCAGTGAGCGCAAAGTCAAATCCAAAGTTTTCGGCTAATTTTTTTCTAATTTTCGGCCAATGCTTATTGCCTTTACCATAGCCAGAGGCAGGGTTGCAAATCACAAAATATCGCGTCTCGCTTATCATATATGTTGCTTATACGCCAAAGAAAAACTGGCGATTGATAAAAGGGTTTGATTTGCGTTCTTCACCTATAGTGGTTTCGGGGCCATGTCCAGAAAAAACTTTCACATCATCGGGTAGCGACATCATCACTTCTGTTACAGAGCGAAATAAATCTTCGCCATTTGCGCCAGGCAAATCGTATCTGCCTACACTGCCTTTAAAAAGTACATCGCCAGCGATGACCACTTTCTCGTTTTCAAAATAGAAGCAAAGACTACCAGGCGAATGGCCAGGTGCTAGTAGGGCTTTAAATCGAGTATCTCCAAAGTCAAATGTAGCTTGATCTTCAATAAAAATTTCGGGAGGAAGTTGAGCATCTATTTCTTGTCCAAACATTGCTGCATATTCATGTACTCGCGCTAAAATAGGCAACTCATTTCGATGTGCTTCGAGTTTGATTGCATATTTTTCTCTCACAAAATCATTGCCCAATACATGGTCGATATGACAGTGCGTATTGATAAGCCGAATGGGAATGAGGGCTTGTTTTGCTATGTATTCGCTGAGTTGGGTTTGTTCATACGCATTGCTACAACCTGGGTCTATGATGATAGCTTCATTTTTATCATTGCTGATAATGTAGGTGTTTTCGGAAAACACATTAAACGTAAATTTTTTGATTTGAATCATAGCGAAAGATAAAAAAGAAATTAAGATAGACCCCATTAAAGAGTACCACTTATCTTTATAAAAAGCTATTATTACATATCAATTAGCTACAAATGCGCTTCAACAAACTCACACTCTTATGTTTTATATTTCTTATTGGCATGATGGCGCTTTTTTATAACTACATAGAAATATTCAACAAGAGGCCTCAAGCTACGCATACTTGGCGTCAAACAGATGGTGCGGCCTTAGCTCGAAATTATTTCCAAAATGGTCTTGACTTTTTTAGCCCTCAACTTCAAAGTGTAGAATACAATGAAGGGCATACTGTTGCTGAACTACCTGTTGTTTATTACCTGTCGGCTATTTCTTATAAATTATTTGGTTTTAAAGAAGGCTATTTTAGACTTGTCAATTTCTTTATTTTCTTGTTAGGCTTAACAGGATTTTTTTATACATCTGCACACATTATTAAATCAAAATTTTGGGGTGCTATTTTGGCTTCTCTATTGTTTGCTTGCCCTGTTATTGCATACTATGCTTTTAACTTCTTACCTGATAGTACGGCACTTGGATTCATGCTTTTAGGGTTTACATTCATGTATGATTGGCATGAAAAAAAGACAACTAGATCTCTTCTTTTTTTTATACTGTTTACAGCTATTGCGGGGGCTATAAAAATTACATCACTTTATTTCCCTTTGTCTTTTGTAGGTGCTATTTTTCTCACATCTAGTTTTAAAAAAGATAATAAAGACCTATTAAAATTAGTGTTCTCTTTTGTATCCATTTTAGGCTTTTCGCTCATTTGGCTTTTCTGGTCAATGCACTACAAAGCACTTCATCACAGTGAGTACTTCCTACAAAGTCCTGTAACATTTTCCTTTTCAAAAATAGTTCATGGATATAGCTGGAAGGATATCTTCAACATACTCGTTAAAAACTCTTTTTCAGTGTTTTATAGCATTCCACTTTTAACAATGATTGGATTGTCCAGTGTGTTGATTTTTAAACTAGTTAGGCATGTATCAAAATTTGATTTAGTTTTCCTAGTACTCAATACAATAGGAGCGTTCAGTGTGTTAATGCTTTTCTACTTTCAGTATTCTGTTCATGATTATTATGCAGTGATTTGGGTTGTCACTGGTATTTTATGGATAGTTTACTTAGCAAAATACCTTCGCCTTTTTTACAACAAAAATACGTATAGACTTGCTAGTGTTTGTCTTCTTCTACTTTGGGGATTAAGCATAGTGTCCGCCAAAAATGTGTTAGACTTTAGATACAACAACTTATCACTTGATAACAACTTGCCATTAGAACTTCACTCTATAGAGCCTTTCTTAATAAAGCTAAATATACCTAAGGAGGGACTCTTCATAACTCCTGACGACTTCACATCTAATGCTTCACTATACTTCTTAAATAGGAAAGGCTATACTGGTTACTTTCTAGCAAGTTCTTGGGATAGGTATGAAATGGCAATGCAAAAAAACATGCGGTATTTAGCGTGTTGGAATGTCGGTAGAGAGCATTATGAGTACGAATCGAAACTTAAACCAGTTTTGATTGGCACTTACGGGAAGGTAAGGATTTATAAACTGACATACTAAGACGTATTTTTAGCTAGGACACTTTGTGGCTTTCTTATCAAATA